>CAZLDZ010000177.1:0-1533 GCA_964558435.1 uncultured bacterium | reverse complement strand
CTCTACTTTTTTCTGCAGGAACAATGCTGAATGAAAATAATATAAGAAAAATAATAGATAACGCTTTTATTTCGGATGACAAATCTGAAACAAGAAAACAAATTTATGAATATGCATTCGGAAAAGCCTCACTTTTAAGTGAGGCTTTCGCCGTTAGTTAACAGTTTCTTCTGTAGAAGGAACTTCAACAACAACTTCTTTCTCTTCACAATCAGTTGCTTCTTCTTGAGCAAAAAGGGCTCCAGAAAGAAGTGTTAAAACAATCCATAAATTACGCATGTCATCTCTCCTTAGGTAAAAGTGACGATAGCATTATAGAAAATCATGCCATTTATTGAATAGGTGGGAGTACTGTGACGTACGATAAATCTTCTAAGCTCCCGCAGACAGAGCGCGCTTCAATTTCATAGGAACACGCCCCTTCACGAAGAGAGGCTATTTCCGAAACTACGGCGACCCGAAGCCCCGCTGGAAAAACTCCATCCATGCCTGTCGTGACAAGAAGATCTCCCGCTTTTAAAAGAGGGGTTCTCTTTTTTTCGTCTAAAGATTCACCGGTGCGAAGATCCCGGGCAGGGCCCTCTTCATCGGCATGGTCGTAATTAAAGCCAACCCCACGTAACACTGGCTCCCTTGATCTCCATAAAGCCGCTCCGGATCCAAACAGCTCTCCCTTGGCCAATAAAAGATCTTCGGAAGGATTTTGAAGGGCGCTTTTGAGTCTTGAAAGGTACCCCAGTGTTTTCTTTAGCTCTTCCTCTGTTTGAAACAGATCTTTTCTTGTCTGAATCCCAAGCAAACAGCCCTCCAAATATTCACTAAGAAATTGATTTTGCTGCTTTCCTCGCGCAGCGCGCACAGAAGGGACAAGCCCTGGATCGGTAATCAATCTGACTCGGCATCTTCCGGAGAATACTTCTTCTACAACACCCACAAGAGCCGTTCCAACGACAACAGGGCTATTTTTTGCGACGATTTTGCGGTTTAGAGTGCGATTGGTCTTTTCTCCAACATTGAGCCATAAAAAACTACTCCAAGATGCTGGCTCACGATAGATCACTTTTGCAGATAGTGCTTGGAGCTGCAAATCGATAAGATCTCTCAAAACTTGCGAACGCCCAAGGCAAAATGCCTTCTCTTCTTTTTCTCCAAGAGCTTGAAAACGCTTAAGCTGTTCGTCGACTCTTTCTTCCTGAAGAAGCCAGGCGCGGATATTTTTAAGTTTTTCTCTTAATGTGTGGTTCTCCAGCTTGAGGGCATCAACTTCTGTTTTTAAAGATGTCTCAGCTTTTCCTCCTGGAGGTGTAATCATGAGAAGCTGCACGCATCCCTTCTTTAAAAAATGGACAACTTGCCAAGGACATCCAATTGAACTCATCGCCACATGCCGCATCTTTAATGCTGCAGTTTGCGGAAAACACAGAAGTAAGAAAAGGAAGCCAGCAAGCAGTAGAAAGGGGCGATAAGAAATTTTTTTCATGAACCTATCCCATTATTCGAAAACTTTGATTTTTGAAGGATTTTTTCACAGGT
>CAZLDZ010000176.1:0-1552 GCA_964558435.1 uncultured bacterium | reverse complement strand
AAACAGCAACAAAAAAACTTCTTTCTGCAAAACAATTTCATTGTTTTGCCAACCACTTTATAAAACTTGCTGCATCATGATTTTGTTGGTGTAGTGACCGTGCTCTTTGATGAATTTGGGTTCGCGGCCATATTCGGTGAAGCCGGTGCGTTGGTAGAGGCGGATGGCGGGATTCCCTTCGTAGACTTCGAGGTGGAGGAGTTCGATTTTAAATTTCGTTTTTGCCTCGTGCACGATGTGGGCAAGAAGCGCTTTTCCAATGCCTTTATTGCGGTGTTTTTCTGAGACGATGATCGCAAAAAGGCACTGATGGGCCAGCTTTTTGTAGGGTTGAAGATAGAGGTTGATCATCCCACAAGGCTCCCCCTGCCACTCCGCTGTAAAACAGGCCTCTTGTTTGGCGTAAGCGACCCAAATTCTTACGGCATCGTCGACTTCTCGTTCATCAAACATAGGAAACCAGCGCAACACGCCAGGCTCTAAAAGCCAACTTTTCAGATGGGGGGCATCTTCGGGAACTGTAATGCGTATTGATAATTCACTCATAGCTGACACTCGAATAGAAGACGCGCCAAATAACGATCTCCTTCTTTTACAAAATTTTGCTGGCGCACGTAGTTTTGAAAGCCTTGTTTCTCCAGAAGCGCGATGATGGGATTTCCCTCATAAACTTCCATGTGCATGATCTCTTGTCGAAAGTACGTTTTTGCCAAGTGTTTTAGGTTTTTTAGAAGAGAGGAACCGATCCCCTGACGCCGGCACTTAGGATCGACGATCATCTTGAATAAGCAGTGGTGGGCAACTTTTCGATAGGGCATGAGAAAAAGGGTTCCGATGGCACAAGGTTCTTGATTCAGGGTGCACGTCAAACTACAGCTCCATCTGCAAAATCCTATCCAGGCTTGCACCGCATCTTCGACCTCTTTTTCTTGAGACATAGGAAACCAGTGTAAGACCCCCGGAGAGGTAAGCCACTCCTTGAGGTGCTGGGCATCGGTAAGCTGTGTATAACGGATATCAAATCCCGGAATCTCGCTCACCCAAACTCCTTCAAATAGGCATTGATAAATCCATCGAGTTCGCCATCCATAACAGCATGGACATTTCCCACTTCATACTTCGTACGCGCATCTTTGACAAGGGTGTAAGGCTGGAAAACATAACTGCGGATTTGGCTGCCCCAGGCAATTTCTTTTTTCTCTCCTCCCATTTCTTGAATTTTTGCCTCGCGTTCAGAAAATTCCTTTTCGTACAACTTTGCACGCAAAAGTTTCATGCACGTTTCGCGGTTTTGCAGTTGACTTCGTTCACTTTGGCAAGAAACGACAATTCCTGTTGTCACATGCGTGATGCGCACGGCAGAATCGGTTTTATTGACATGCTGACCCCCTGCACCAGAGGCTCGATACGTATCGACACGGATTTGTTCAGGGCGGATTTCGATCTGGATGTCTTCGCCGATTTCTGGGGTGACATCGACAGACGCAAAGCTGGTGTGACGCCTTGCATTGCTGTCAAAAGGAGAAATGCGCACAAGGCGATGAACCCCTTT
>CAZLDZ010000175.1:0-1636 GCA_964558435.1 uncultured bacterium | reverse complement strand
CACGAAAATAAAGTGGGAGTTATGCTAGAATTCAATGATGCTTCCAACACCTGAACAGTTGAAAAAGGCGCTTGCTCTCGGAGAGACTGAACGCAATTTTATTGCGGAAAGTCGCGCGGCTGCAGAGAAAATTTTATGTGGCGACGATGGAAGACTTGCGTTGATTGTAGGCCCTTGCTCGATCCATGATGTGGATGCGGCGCTTGAATATGCAGAAAAACTGGGTGCGCTCTCCCATCAAGTTAGGGAAACCTGTTTTCTTGTGATGCGTGTCAATGTGGAAAAGCCGCGCACAACGGTGGGTTGGAAAGGGATGCTCTACGATCCTTATCTTGACGGATCCAATGCGCTTGAAGAGGGGCTTTTTCGTGCACGCACGCTTTTTTGTGCGCTTGCACAGCAAAAAATCCCAACGGCGACAGAATTTTTAGATCCGCTTGCGGCACTTTACTATGACGATCTTGTCACATGGGGCTTTATTGGGGCGCGGACATCCTGCTCGCAGCCACATAGGCAATTTGCTTCTTCTCTTTCTTTTCCGGTGGGCTTTAAAAATGGTTTAGATGGAGCAAGCGAGCTCACAATTCATAGCCTTCTATCTGCCGCGCATGAGCACACGTTTTTGTACGCAAATGACGCAGGGAATTTATGTGCACAGAGCACTTCGGGAAATCCTTGGGTGCATCTCGTGTTGCGAGGCTCGCATTTTTCGCCTAATTATGATCGAGATTCGATCGATGGGGCCTGCACCAAGTTGAAAGAGATGGGACTTAATCCCCGTCTTCTCATCGATTGTGCGCATGGGAACTGTCAAAAAGACTACGAAAAGCAAAAAGAAGTGTTCCATTCTGTTCTTGAAGAAATCGCACGAGGCGCTCAGGTCTTTGGCATGATGTTAGAAAGTCATCTTCTGGCGGGGAATCAATCGGTGTCTTCAGAGTCAACACTCAAAGTGGGTGTTTCAATCACAGATCCTTGTTTAGATTGGTCTTCTACGGAAGAGTTAATTCTTTCGGCCCACGCTGTCATGCTATCAGTGGAAAATTCTTCGGGTATTGGCGTGCGCTCAGCATATTCATCTTGATTGAAGGTGTCGAGTTTTGGAAGGGGTTCTTCTTCGATTTTGACTGGCTTGGAAGGCTTTTTCTCATCGAGTTCAATTAAGTTCACCCAGAGTTGGTGTTTCCAATCTTTAAAGACCTCTTGATCCTCTGTGATGATCTGGATGCGGTAGGTCAAAAGCCCATGCTTTTCATGGAATTCATCATCTAAAAGAGAATAGGTGTGCCAACCTACGGCATGCCGAATCGGAAACGTGATGGTGCTCTGGGTAAAATTCCAGTAGATCACATTGAGAACGAGCTGGGGGTTTCTAGACAAAATGTTGGAAGGGACCCAGTAATAAATAACCAGCTGTTGCCCAAAGGGTGGCCGGGACTGCCGGGGATCGGGGGTTCCCACATGGGTACTTGCTAGGTAACTCCCATCGACCCATTCCCGCCTGACGTGGATGTGGCTGCGTCCACAAGAAACGAGGGGTAAAAGAGCTGCAAATAGAAAAATTTTTTTTAGATTTAACACGGCTAGCCTTTGGTATATTATAGATTATAGTGATTTAAAATAAGATTGAGAAAAT
>CAZLDZ010000174.1:0-1639 GCA_964558435.1 uncultured bacterium | reverse complement strand
AGCCTCTCCTGCGTACACTCCGATCGTCATGGGGTCAAACACACGTTCAGCGATTTTTTTACCAAACCTGCGCACTGCAAAATCCCAGATCGACTCATCCTCTGAAATAACAGGTTTGTTCCACTCAGTTAAAGCGCCCAAAAGCGCGCCCCATTCGGGAAGCTTGCGCAATTTTTGCTCACGCCACACATAACGCTTTTGTGCGGGAATCATCGAAGGAGTTAAGCCCACTTCTGCGATGAGCTCAAGAAGCGCTTGTGAGCGCGCTGTCTTAAAGATGCGCGGCCCCGCTTCAAAAAGAAAGCCATCGTGCTGCACAGTGTCGATGCAGCCGCCTAAGCGCGGCTCTTTCTCCAGGATAAGCACATCGTTAACTGAATTTTTTCCTAAATGCCAAGCTAAAGAAAGGCCTGCGATTCCTCCACCCACAATGATGTGCTTCTTTTTCATTTTTTGCTGTAAGATTACCGTCATGGTCAATAAAAGAACATGCATCACCTCTTACTTGCGCTGCTTGCGCGCGCGCATCATTGTGGCTTTTGAAGAGCTCGAAGGGGCTTCTTTTGTGCGCAAACCTTGGAACTACCACGCAGGGACGGGCGGGGGGGAAATCGGCGAGCTGCGTGGAAACACTTTTGAGCGCGCGGCTGTGAATTTTTCTGAGATTCGTGGGGAAAATTTTCCGATGGCAGACGGGAAAGGCCCTTTTTTTGCGACGGGGATCAGTTTGATTACCCACATGCACAATCCGCACGCTCCAACGGTGCATATGAATTTGCGCTTCATTGAAACGGAAGAAAAGTTCTGGTTTGGGGGAGGCTATGACCTAACCCCGATGGGTTTTATCTACGAAGAAGACACGCAGCATTTTCACAACGCAGCACAAAAAGCACTCGGCGAAAAACTCTATGCACAATTTTCAAAAAATGCGCGGGACTATTTTTTTATTCCACACAGAAAAAAAGAGCGCGGCGTCGGCGGTATTTTTTTTGACCATTTTAACCGGGGGGATTTTGATGAGGATTTTCTTCTGTGGAAAACTGTAGGCGAAAGTTTTTTGCCCGCAATGCTTCCGATCTACACGCGAAGAATCAAGCAACCCTTCACCGAGCAAGACAAAGAACTCCAACTCAACATGCGCGGTCACTACGTGGAATTCAATTTGCTTTATGATCGGGGCACGCAGTTTGGTTTCCGCTCAGGCGGCAACCCCGACGCCATCTTGTGTTCACTTCCACCCCTTGTGCGTTGGTGAACATTTTGATATAGACTCTATTTATGAAACGTTTTCTTTTTTTATTTTTGTGCACAAGTTTATATGCCGATTCACGCCGCCCCTGTGACCCTTCCTCAGGGCCTTACGTGACCGGCTCCTTTCTGTATTGGCAGGCAAGTGTTGAAGATTTAAATCCTGTGGCGGAGTCTTTTTTGGGGGGAGAGCACACCCGTTTGGAATTTAAGAAAATGCCGTTTCGTTGGCAGCCCGGGTTTAAGGTGGGGGCGGGCTTTCAGCTGCGGGATGACTGGGATCTTTAGCTCAACTGGACCCATTTCAATTCCCACTCTTCAACATCGTATCATGCGCCTCCGCCAGACATTTTTGTCAGTGTGCTGGCAAGTGAAACGCTGGTGGCGCGCG
>CAZLDZ010000173.1:0-1677 GCA_964558435.1 uncultured bacterium | reverse complement strand
GTGGGGATGTCACTCTTTTCTATGCAGGTGCGCGCCTCTTCCACATGCTCCCCGTCAAAAAGAGCTAGGATTTGGTATGCCGGGCTTTCTGAGGAGCTCGGAAAAAGATTGATGTACGGTTTTTCCCCTCCTACTTGCACGCAGCGCACAGGGGTCTCTGGCACAAGAGGCAAAACGACAGCCGATTTATGCACATGCACAGCTTGCTGAAAAAGTGTGCGTTTGAGAGCAAGAGCTCCATCTGAGAAAAAATCTCCCTTTTCTGGAGGCCCCACATATTTCTGTTTGAACCGTAAAATTTTCAAGACGCGCTTGTCCAATTCTTCTTCTGGGACATGCTGCAATGCGTGGACGGCTCTAGGAATTAAAATACGCAAAATATGATCGATATTGGGTGCAATGTGATCGCCGTACAAAAGGAGGTCATGTCCTGCATGAAAAGCTTTGTGCGCGATTTCTTCAGGCAAAAAGTGTTTTGCAAGCGCTTGCATATTGAGCGCATCGCTGATCAAGAGCCCTGAAAAATGCATCTTTGTGCGCAAAAGGTCCTGTAAAATCGCCACAGAAAACGTCGCGGGATTTTCTCTATCAAGTTCTGGAACAAAAAGATGGCCGCTCATGACGCAGGCAGCTCCTGCATCGATATTTTTCTGAAAAGGGAGGAGTTCGATGGTGTTTGCCGTGGGAAGGTCGACGTGAGAATCAACCCTGGTATCTCCATGGCCTGGAAAATGTTTAAGACATGTTCCAATTCCCGCATCTTGCATGCCGCGCATGACTAGAAGCGCGCGCTCGGCCACATCCTCTGGGTCATTTCCAAAAGAGCGCATGCCAATGATCGGATTATTGGGGTTCGTATTGACATCGACAACAGGCGCAAGATTCATATGCAAACCCGCCCTGCGGCACTCGCGCCCAATTTCTTTTCCCAGCTCATAAAGAAGTGTGCGGTCTTTTACAGCCCCGAGTGTGCGATTCTTAGGAAATGAAAGCCCATCTGAAAGACGCATACCAAGACCCCACTCGGCATCACCAACGCACAGGAGAGGAATTTTTGAATCGTTTTGCAGATATTCAATGAGGTCAGTCTGCTCTTGCAGAGTCCCCTGCTTTAGAATCACAGCACCGATATGGTACTTTTTAATGAGATGTTCGAGATCTTGGCGATGACGTGCATCGCGATTAGGACACGCAGGGATGACAAATAATTGACCGATTTTCTCTTCTCGGCTCATTTCGGCAAGCCGCTCCCCAGCCCAATCCGCTGCAAGCGGAAAACTACTTAAAAAAATGGCCAAAAAGGCGCACAAGATCATGGTAAGTCAGATAAACAAAGAGAGCGACAAGAAGAATGATGAAGGGGATCACCAACCTTTCCATTGTCTTGGCTTTGATGGGTTTTTTTGTGATCATTTCGTAGAGAGAAAAACAGACGTGCCCTCCGTCCAGAACCGGGATGGGAAGTAAATTGAGCAGGGCGAGATTTAAACTGATTAGCCCCATCCAGAAAAGAGCTTCTTTTCCTCCAATGCCCCAACCATGGTGGATGGCATTGACAATGCCGACCGGGCCTGACATCCATTTGGGACTCAAAGCTCCGCTAAAAAGAGAAAAAAGCGTGCGCCACATGTCTTTAAACACATTGCCAAACATGGCAATGGGCGAAGGATTATACTC
>CAZLDZ010000172.1:0-1678 GCA_964558435.1 uncultured bacterium | reverse complement strand
AAAGAGGCTCCAAGGCCTGACCAGGCATATTGCACGAGAAGGTAGATGGTGCTCAGCTTGAAGGAAGCAATAAAAAATGCCACAAGAGCCACAACAACAACACCCCAGCGAGAGACGAGGAGAAGTTCGCGCGAAGAGGCGGTTTTTCTAAAAATTCTTTTATAAAAATCTTCTGCGAGAGTTGAGGTCAACACAAGAACCTGGGAACTTGTCGCGTTGATGGTTGTCGCCAGAATCGCACATAAAAAAAGCCCTGCTAAAAAGGGTGAAAAGTTTTCTTTAACCATGAGGATAAACACTTGTTCAGGGTCGTGGATGCCGTTTTGAAAATAAGCGATTGAAACGAGCCCCACAAGCGTGGCGGCAGCAAGAGAAATCGTCATCCAGCTCATGCCAATCCATTTAGATTTGGAGATCTCTGCTACATGTTTTATACCCATGAATTTTGTCACGATGTGTGGCTGTCCAAAATATCCAAGACCAAAGCCAAAAAGAGTGAAGACAATATTCGTGTACGTAACTCCTGAAAATTTGGGAAATAGCGAAGCAACAAGATCGCGCGCGGAAATGGCTTGAGCAATGGCTTCCATTCCTCCCACTTTGGGAAGAAGATAAAAAGGGACAAATAGGATCACCCCCAGCAAGAAAAATCCTTGGAAGAGATCGATCCAGGCAAGCGTTAGGTAGCCGCCGATAAAAACATACGGAATGACAATCAAAATCCCTAAAAAGATGCCCAGCACATACGGAACGCCAAAAAGGGTGTTGATTAAGATCCCCAGCCCCGTAAATCCCGCAGAGATGTAGATCGTATAAAAAAAGAGGGAAATGATCGCTGTGAAGATGCGGATTTTTCCCGAAGTGTCGGCGAGCCTACTTTCGAAGAAGGAGGAAAAAGTCAGGCTACTAAATTGTTCAGTTGCCACGCGCACTTTGGGCGCGACAAGCTGCCAGTTCAAAAACATGAAGAGGAGCAAGCCGACCGCTGTCCATGCATTCAAATAGCCAGCAAGAAAGACAGCGGCGGGGTATCCCATGAACATCCAGCTGCTCATGTCGCTTGCATGGGCAGACAGCGCCGTCAGCCAATAATTCATCGAGCGGTTTCCGATGATAAAATCGGAGGCAGAAAGATGCTTTTTGTAAGAAAAAAATCCCACGCCCAACAGAAGAACTAAATAGAGAAAAATGGCGGCAATTTCAGCAAACATGCAAGAAAATATAGAGTAAGTCGTTTTATTTTAACATCGCCTTATTTGAGCCATACCTGAGGGCAGCTTGGGCTAGGTTTTCTGGCGCGTTAGGAAAAATTTCTTCCAACTCCTCAATCAAATCTTTCGTCTTCCGTCTTAATGAATCCTGTCCCACCGGACACTGACACACAATTCTTGAAAAACCATACAACTTGGCAAATTCCCGGATCTCTTCTTCTGCGACGAAAATGAGTGGACGGATGATCGTCACCCCGTAATCATGCATCGGGACTTTAGGAAGAAGCGCGGCAAATTCGGCTTTATGTAAAAGATTCATGAGAAGCGTCTGGTTGCTATCATCGCGGTGGTGGCCAAAAGCTACGGTGGTTGCCCCAACGTTTTTTGCCGCCTCAAAAATCAGTTTGCGCCTTTCGCGCGAGCAGCTGTAGCATTCTAATTTGTCCCGCTCTTGATGGGAGAGGCAT
>CAZLDZ010000171.1:0-1699 GCA_964558435.1 uncultured bacterium | reverse complement strand
CATCCTGTCATCCTGTTATTTTTTTCTTAGATCTTTGACTTATGCAATGGTCTCATTTTTATTACTCTGTGGTTCTTATCTCTGTGGTTAAAATTCTTTTCAACAGGCATGTGAAAAGCGTTTGACGCCTAGGAAAAAAGTGGGTTATAGTGGACAGCTTATGACAATACCGCTACCCGATTACCATCAGCATGAAGAGTTCCGCAACCGGAGCCAGAAGCTTGCCGAAATCCGCAAGCTGGGTATCGAGCCTTACCCTCACAAATTTAGCCCGACCATTTCGATCCAAGCCCTTTTAGAAAAATACCAAGATAAAGAGGTGGGCCATAGCGAAGAGGCTCAAAACGGCTCTACGGAAAAGGTCACGGTTTCAGGACGACTGATTCTCTTTCGCGCGATGGGAAAAAATGCGTTTGCCCACATCCAGGAAGGTGCCTCGCGGATCCAGATCATGTTCAACCGCGATCTCTCCAAAGTCGAGGGGCTGACAGAAAAGGAAGAAGAGCTTTCGCCGCTGAAATTCATCGAAAAAAAGCTCGATCTGGGCGACATTTTGGGAGTTGAGGGCAACATATTCCGCACACAAAAGGGAGAGCTCACCCTTTTTGCCAAACATGTGACGCTTCTGTGTAAGTCGCTGCTCCCTCTTCCCGATAAGCACAGTGGGATTGCCGATGCGGGCGTACGTTTCCGCAAGCGCTGGCTCGACATGATTTCCAACCCCGAGGTGCTTGCGCGCTTTGAGCTACGCAGTAAAATTGTCGCTTTTGTGCGCAGCTATTTTGTGGAGGCGGGATTCCTTGAAGTAGAAACGCCCATCCTTCAGCATCTTTATGGTGGGGCGGAGGCGCGCCCTTTTATCACACACCTCAATGCGCTCGATCAAGAAATGTACTTGCGCATTGCCATCGAGCTCTCTTTAAAAAAGCTCATTGTGGGAGGGATGCAGCGGGTCTTTGAAATCGGGAAAATTTTTCGCAATGAAGGGATCGACCGCACGCATAATCCCGAGTTCACCATGCTCGAAGCTTATGCCGCCTACTGGGATTACAACGATCTCATGATATTTCTAGAAAATCTTTATGAAAAACTTGCGCTTTCTCTTTTTGGCACCACAAAAGTGAAAGTCGGCGAAAACGAGATCGATGTCAAAGCTCCTTGGAAGCGCATCACCATGAAAGACAGCATCGAAGTCTACGCCAAAATCCGCGTGGATGATCTTGCAGATGAAAACCTCCGTGCGCTCGTCAAAGAAAAAACACAGGAAGAGCCTCAAGTTGTGGCAAAAGCTTCGCGCGGGATGCTGATCTCGATGCTCTTTGAAGAGCTTGTCGAGCCCCACCTCATCCAGCCCCACCACATTACAGACCATCCCATCGAGACCACCCCTCTGTGCAAACTCCACCGCCACCCTAAAGCCCGTCTTGAAATGATCGTCGAACGTTTTGAAAGCTTCATCAATGCCTGTGAGTGCTGCAACGCGTACACTGAACTCAACGATCCAGAGCTGCAGAGAAAACTCCTCACTCAACAAGCCGAAAAACGCCTTGCTGGCGACGAAGAAGCCCACCCCCTCGACGAAGAGTTCATTGAAGCCATCTGCCAGGGCATGCCCCCCACAGGCGGCATCGGCATCGGCATTGACCGCCTCGTGATGTTCTTCACCAATGCACAAACCATCAAAGAGGTGATTTTTTTC
>CAZLDZ010000170.1:0-1721 GCA_964558435.1 uncultured bacterium | reverse complement strand
TTGAGTTTGTCCATAAGAATATGGACATCTTCTTCAAAGCTTGCCCCTGCCTGCGGTCGATAAACAGAAGCATCTAAGGTGGCATGTGTGGGAATGGCATCTAATTTTGCCGATTGGGCTTGTGCCTCAGAAAAAAAGATGTCATCACGCGCCCCTGAAATGAGAATCGTTCTTCCTTGGACCGCTTCTGTGATGGCGCGGATCATCGCCACTTCAGGATCCAGATGGGCGCCGTAGCCGTTGGTTGGAAGTAGGGGTTCTTTCAGATCAAAAATGGTCGCCATGAAGACAGGCACTTCAGTATCCACCGTTGTATCATATAAAATAGGGCGCATTCCGGCTTTTTCAAGGCGAGCAATTGTTGCTCGAACTGTGGGATAGGGGATTGTGTCCAATTGAATAATCGGCACGCTGTGTCCGCCCGATTTTTCAGCATAAAGATGGCACGCCACGGCATCCCGTTCAATGAGTTCGTAGATGCCCGATGCCAGTGCTTCCAAAAAGTGGTTGCCCGAAGAAAGCCCGTTAGAGCTCATTTGGAAAGAGTAGAGCTCTTGGGGTTCTTGCTCATTTAACCTCGAGTTGAGAAGCACAGAAAGAAGGGGCACGGCAACCTCTTTTTGCTGCATGATGTCCCAGCCCAGCGTCCAGCGTTCGGGCCAGCGCGGTGTGAAAAATGAGCCCTTGCGCAAGGGAAGTTGCTCGAGTGGAATTACGGGGTACTCTTTCTGCAGGTCGGCATAGGTGCGGGAAAAAAAAGGGAGCGTCTTTTCCTCTGCACAAAAAAGTTCCAAAGCCTCCATCAAACCCGAAACTTGAGCGCTGATCAAGGATAAGCCTTTGCCTGAAGAGGTCGAAAGGGTGATGCCCCCGGGGCGGATCGCCGTTGTGACAGGGATGCCCACACGGTCAAGGCCCGTAATATTTGCCACGCGCGTTAAGCCAATTTTCTTGGCAAGGGGCGCGACCTTTTCCCAAGTCTCTTCCGGACTCAAAAGGCGGTGCGTCCCTTCAAAAAAGCGCTTTGGTGCAGAAAATGCCTGTTTGCGAAAAAAAATAGGTTTCATGGTACAAGCTCAAGATATGCAAATGCCCAAAAAAATCCAGATCATTTATTACGCACTGCTACGACAAGAGCGCGGACTTTCTGAAGAGAATTTAGAAACTCAGGCAGAAACAGCACAAGAGTTGTACCAGGAACTTCAACAGCGCTACAATTTTAAATTAGAACACGCACAACTCAAAGTCGCCATTAATTCCAAAGTCGCTTCCTGGACTTCCTCCTTAAAATCCGGCGATGTTCTGCTCTTCATTCCTCCTGTAGCAGGTGGTTAATGCAGTATTATTCACGGCAGATCCGTCTTCCTGAAATCGGGATTCAAGGACAAGCAAAACTCCAACAAGCAAAGTGTTTAGTTGTCGGAGCGGGCGGCCTTGGCGCGCCTGCTCTTCTCTACCTTGCAGCAGCCGGCATCGGCACTCTCGGCATCTGTGATGGCGATGTGCTTGAAGAAAGCAATCTTCATCGCCAGCCCATCTATGCGATCCAAGATCTTGGTCAGCCCAAAGCAGAACTTGCCGCGCGCCGTCTTCAAGAGCTCAACCCCCACATCTCAGTGCGCCCCTATCCTTTTCGTTTCAGCGCGCACAACGCTGCATCCTTTTTTACCGAATACGATCTGATTCTCGACTGCACCGACAATTTTCGCGCAAAATTTCTC
>CAZLDZ010000169.1:0-1747 GCA_964558435.1 uncultured bacterium | reverse complement strand
AGCTGCTAATATGAAAAAAGCGATTGAGGAGATGAGAAAACCGTGAAAAAAGTGGTCGTCATTGGCGGGGGAACGGGAAATTTTGCTGTTCTTGACGGTCTAAAAAATTATCCGGTCGAAATCAGCGCTATTGTCTCGATGGCAGATGATGGTGGGAGCACGGGTATTTTACGCGATGAGCTCGGGGTTCTTCCTCCAGGGGATGTGCGTCAATGCCTTGTTGCACTTTCTAAATCCTCTCAGCTCTTGCGCAGTCTCATGAATTACCGTTTTGAACATGGGGGCCTTGGAGGTCATAGCTTCGGAAATCTTCTTTTATCGGCTCTGGAAAAAGTGACGGGGAGTTTTGAGAAGGCTGTCGAAGAAGTGGGAAGAATTTTGGCGATCGAAGGAAAAGTCATCCCCGTGACGACGCACCAGGTGCGGCTGAAAATGATCCTCAATAACCGGACAATTTTAGAAGGGGAAAAAGAGGTCTATCTCTCGCAAGAGATCGATCAGGGATACAAGAGTATTTATTTAGAGCCTTACCCGAAAGCCAACCCCCATGCCATCGACGAGATTACGAGCGCTGACGTGATTGTTCTGGGCCCGGGCGGGCTGCACACATCGCTCATTCCGAATTTGCTGGTTGAAGGGGTCACTGAGGCTTTGAAAAAAAGTACAGCGAAAAAAGTATTTGTCGCGAACTTAATGAATCGCAAAGGGCAGACAACGGGATTTAAAGTGAGTGATTATCTCAATGAGCTTAACCGCTACATCGGCCAAGATATCTTTGATTTTATCGTTGTCAATACGGAGAAGCCTTCACAAGAGCTCATTGAAGTGTATGCAGAAGAAGGGGACTTGGTGTTCAATGATCTTGAAGGGAAACGTGTACTTGCTTCTTGTCTTCTTGGCACCTTAAAAGAGGGGCATAAAAAGGATCTTTTGCGCAGAAATCTGATTCGCCACGATTCGAAAAAACTTGCACAACAGTTGATGAAAATTGTTAATCATCTTTGATTTAGACGACACTCTGATTGATACTTCAGGCAGCATTACACCTGTAAAGCTGATGGATGCGCTTGTGCGTATGCAGGCAGCAGGGCTTGCCCTTGCCGATATGCATGTGGCCAAAACCCGCCTTTTAGCGCTTGATGCAACAACACAAAGTGCTACGGAAACACTAAAAATTTTCCTCGACGAAATGGGCGCGGAAAAAAAATTTTTAGAGCTGGGGCTTCAAGAAATTTATGAGAGTCCATCTTTTGAGATGCCCATTGCTCTTGTGCCGGGGGCGCGCGAGCTTTTACAAGAATTAAAAAATTCTCATCATCTTGCGGTCGTCACCTTGGGAAAACCGGGGCGTCAGCTCAAAAAAATGGAAAAAGCTGGCCTTGATCCCACTTTTTTTTGTAAAATCTATGTCACTGAAGAGCGTAACAAAAAAGTTTACTATGAAGCGCTAAAAAAAGAACTGAGTGTGCACCCGAAGGATGTTCTTGTCTGTGGAGATAAGGTTGAAGTGGATCTTGAGCCGGCAAAAGCTCTGGGGTTTACAACAGTGCATCTTAAACGGGGAAGAGGCGTGCACAGCAAGGGTGCACCCGATTTTACAATCACGAAGTTAAGTCAGCTAAAGGACATTATAAAGGCATGAGTACAGAAGTCAAAAAAACGATGACGACGAGCAATCAGATCGTTCCAGGGATGATTCTCTCGGTCGATGGGAAGGTCTACCGCGTCGAGTCTGCAGTGAAGGTCA
>CAZLDZ010000168.1:0-1748 GCA_964558435.1 uncultured bacterium | reverse complement strand
ATGCTGCAGAGCCGACGCAGCAGATTTTCTCAATGTTGTTTTAAATCACTATACCCCGAAGCTAGCCCCGCGGAATATATTGGTGCAACAGCGACCTTCCAAAGCGTCTTTTGTTTTTGCAGAGGAAGTGTTTTAAGTTAGGGCTTTCTTTTTCCCATAGAGAAGGGAGGGCTTCTTCGATAAAAATGGTGGCGCCTTGAGCAAGCTGGAGGGTATCGAGCAGGGTAAGAAGATCCAGATGCCACGTTTGCTCATCATAGGGAGGGTCGATGTAGATGAGATCAAAGTGCTTTTTTCTGATTTCGAGTTTTTCAAGAGCCGAGAGAGCATCGGTGTGCAGGAGGGTACTTCTTTCTTCGATCTGAAATTTCTGGATATTTTCTTTGAGGCAGGCAAAGGCCATTTTATCTTTTTCAACAAAAGTGACGTGCGCGGCTCCGCGGCTGAGCGCTTCGATGCCGATGGCACCTGAGCCGGCAAAAAGATCGAGGAAGCGGGCTTCACAAATCTGGTTTTTACAGATGTCGAAGACAGATTTTCTCAAGACGGCAGTTGTTGGGCGCGTGTGGGTGCTTTTGGGGGATTTGAGGGGCCGTCCTCTAAATTCCCCACCGATGATAGATAGGTTCATGGTTCATTGTTTCGCGATTTCGCTGCCTGTATTTTTCAGGAGCTCTTTGGCTTTCGTGAGGTGTTTTGCCTTGCCTTCTTTTAAGAAGGTTTCGTACTCGACTTTGGCTTGCATGGTTTGCCAGCGCTTTTCAAGCAGGCGGCTTATGCGTGCTGGCTCTTGTAGGGAGATCTCCTTGGTGATCGAGACCCATTTATCTTTGTGCCTTCCTTGAAGAACAAGCGTAAAATCACATAAGCGATCGATGGTCCCCAGGATTTCATAAGGGCGCTTGGAAAAGAGGTTGGGTAAATTCGCCGACTCAGGGTGGAATGTGATGGAGGCTTGCTCGTCTTCGGGATGGGCAGTGGCCAGGAGCTCTTTTACGAGGGGATTACGTAAATTCAGCAGCAGTTTTCCCAATTTTCGAGGGAAAGCAGCGTGGGTATCCGAGTAGAGAAGCTCTCCACCGCTTAAACTGCTCAAAAGATCAAGCAATACTAAATTGTTTCCTTTGCCAATGGCTGCAGTATGCAGCGTGATCCGTCCCGCATTTTTTTCTAGCCATCGGCTGATATTTTTCTGCTGCTTGGAAGGGGATTTGGTCGAATCGCCATCGGTGATGAGGATGGCGGTGTGGGCTTCCTCTGCCTCCACGTTTTCAGGGAGCAATTTTTCTAGTGTTGTGTACAGATCTGCCGAGCTAAATAGTCCGCCATGTTCTTCACGTTCCAGAAATTCTTCTGCTTTTTGCAGAGTTGTCCGAGAAAAGGCAAGAGGCTTATCGCAAAAACGTTTAATTTTTTTATCAAAAATCAGGATGTTGAATTTATCGCCCTCGCGCAGGCAAGAAAGCGCTTTAAGCACGCCCCTTTTGAAGGCAGAAAAACGGTGGCGTTCGATAGAGCTGGAGCGGTCGATTAAGAAGTAAAAGTTTTGGGGCATGGCCTCAGAGTGGACTTCCTCTGTCGGGACCAGATTGATCGAAAAGACGTAGCCTTTTCCTTCGGGGTGGGGCATCAGCTCTACCTTGACTTCAAACGCATCGTCCCAAGGAAGAGCATGGACCGCGTCCGGAAGGAGATAGTTATCGAGGTCGGGGAGTTTTTTGGCTGTCGCATACGAGAGGGGTTTCCCC
>CAZLDZ010000167.1:0-1772 GCA_964558435.1 uncultured bacterium | reverse complement strand
TGAGAATATCCAACTCACTGTGCACCGCAAGCCGAATTGCCGCGTGGAATTTGAAGTCGAGGCGGGCTCTTCTATTGTCTCCTCTGCGCACAAAAAAGCTGTGAAGGAACTCTCCAAAGAAGTTTCCATTCCGGGCTTCCGCAAGGGAAAAGCTCCGGATGAGATGATTGTGAAAAAATTCCCGACCGATTTGGATAAAATCTGGCAGGAAGAGATTGCAAATCTCTCTTTTAGAGAAGGCAATAACTTGGCGCGTGTGCCACTTCTGCACCGCGATGCCAAGATAACGTTCAAAATGATCAGCCACTCGATGCAAGGAGCAAAACTCGTTCTGAATTTTGAAACGGAGCCCGTTCTTCCTGTCGTGGACCCTAAACTGGTGCAGCTCCAGGAAGTGCCTTGTCCCGAGGTCAACGAAGAAAAAGTGGAAGAGACAATTCGGCAAGTCCAACTTTTTTTTGCTGAGTGGAAAGAAATTCAAGACCGCTCTGTGCAAGAAGGAGATTTTGTCCTGCTCGATGTCGATATGATCGAAGAAGAGCCTCCAGTGAAGCTTTTTTCTGGAACACGGTTTGAAGTCACGTCTAAATCCATGGCCGAGTGGATGCGCAAAGTGGTGCTCGGGATGAACAAGGGGGAATCCAGAGAAGGGGTCAGTGTTCCTGATACCGATGCTTCTACAGCAGATAAAACCACTCTCAAGCCCAAAAAAGTCAAAATCACAGTCCTTGCCATCGAGCAAGCCAACCCTCCCCCTGTAGATGATGCGTTTGCGCAAAAATTGGGTGTTGCCAACTTACCGGACCTCCGCAAGTCGCTTGCGCAGCATTTGAATCGCCAGGCAAATGCCCATGTTCAAGAGAAAATGCGCGAGCAAGTCAGCTCTGCTTTACTGAAGCAGTTTCCTTTTGAGCTTCCACCCAGTTTGATCGAAAAAGAGACCCATTTCCGCATGAAACAACTTTTGGAAGACACCCATTTCCAAAACGAGTGGAAAGCGATGAAAGAAGAAGAGAGAAAAAAGCTGGTTGAGTCCATCTATGTCCAATCAGAAAAAGCGGTGCGCCTCTTTTATCTGTGCCGCAAAATCATCGCTGACGCCAAGCTGACGATCACGGCAGATGACCTTCCCAAGCCGCCACAAAATACACTCGATGCTCTGATGGCCCCTCAGCAGCCCTTCCATCCGCATGAGCACTCCGAAGTGAGACAAGCAGAGACATATTCCCGTCTTGTCCTAGAAAAGGCAGAAAATTACATCATTGAGCATGCCCAAAAGGTGACAATTTCGAGCACGTAGTTTTCTTGATTTATTAATCGAAAGCCAGCAATAATAAAGTATTAATAGCCGGAGAATCTATGTACCAAATTCCTTACGTAATCGAGGATACGGGCCGTGGCGAGCGCGCCATGGACATCTACTCGCGCCTCTTAAAGGATCGCATTGTCTTCATTGGAACGGAAATCAATGACGCTGTCGCAAATACTGTCATTGCACAGCTCCTCTTTTTGCGTGCAGAAGATCCTAAAAAAGATGTTAACGTCTACATCAACTCTCCGGGCGGCTATATCAATGCGGGCCTTGCGATCTACGACACGATGCGCTTCATGGGCTACGAGATCAACACCTATTGTTTGGGTCAAGCTGCGTCCATGGGAGCTCTGCTTCTGGCTGCCGGAACGAAAGGAAAACGCTTTGCCCTTCCCAATAGCCGCATCATGATCCCCCCGCCATCAGGCGGAGTTACCGGGACACCAGCTGACATCCACAT
>CAZLDZ010000166.1:0-1826 GCA_964558435.1 uncultured bacterium | reverse complement strand
CTTCCGCTCTCGTTCGAATCAATTTCTCTGTGCCATATAAAGCCATCGGCTGCTCACGCACTCGTTTCGCTCCTCTGGAGCTACTCGTGTCAGTTCGCAGAGCCAGGTTGGGGATCTTAGCTCCTTAAATTGGCCCTGCGACACGACGCGAGAAGGGACCCACAAAATAAAGTCAGAATGCAGAAGTCAGAAGTGAAGAGATTGGGGATTTTCTTCAGTTCTGCATTCTGCCTTCCGACTTCTGACTTTCCCCCTAAAGGGGGCCAGCGGGGGGTCGGGACGTGAAACGCCAGACCCCCGACTTGTGTGAAGGAAAGCACTACACCAATTCTTATTACTCAGAAGTTTTCCAAAGGAAAACTTCTTCCTTCTATTTTTTTTGCCATGCGCAAAAAAACTTTTTGGCGTATTGTGGAGCTTTTATTTGAGGTTGCTATGGATGTAGAGATTTTGTCGCGAATCCAGTTTGCGTTCACGTTGACTTTTCATTATATCTACCCGCCGCTCAGCATTGGGCTGTCGCTTGCGCTGATCATGATGGAGGGGATGTACCTCAAGACGAAGAATCCCCTGTGGGAAAAGCTGACGAAATTCTGGTTGAAGGTATTTTCTTTGACGTTTGCGTTAGGAGTCGGAACAGGAATTCCTCTGCAATTTTCTTTGGGGACAAATTGGGCGCGCTATTCCCGTTTTGTCGGTGACGTGTTTGGAAGTGTGATTGGTGCGGAAGGTTTTTTTGCGTTTCTCATTGAAGCGGGATTTTTAGGCGTGCTCCTATTTGGATGGAATCGCGTGAGCTCAAAAGTGCATTTTATCTCGACGATCATGGTCGCATTAGGAGCGCATTTTAGCGCCATCTGGATTGTGAGCGCAAACTCGTGGATGCATACGCCTGCCGGTTTTCGCTTGGCAACAGAAGCTGATGGCACAGTCGTAGCACAAGTGACCGATTGGTGGGCCATGTTCTTAAATCCCTCCAACTTGAGCCACATCACCCACGTCCTTCTTTCCGCATGGATGACGGGCGGATTTTTGATTGTCAGTGTGGCCGCTTTTTATCTGATGAAACACCAGCATCTCGATTTTGCGAAAAAAAGCATGAAAGTCGGCATTCTAGTCGCCGCCGCATCCACCCTTTTCCAACTCATTTCCGCGGATAATTTGGCAGGAAAAGTTGCGCGCTACAACCCCGAAAAATTTGCTGCTTTAGAAGGTGTTTTTGAAACAGAACCCTACACACGCGCTTTTCTCATGGGATGGGTCGATGAAAAAAATCAGAAAGTTTACGGCCTAGGTGTCCCAGGGCTTTTGAGTTTCCTCTCTTACCATGAGTTCAAGCCCGCAGTTCCAGGACTTGATCAGTTCCCCAAAGATGAAAGGCCTTGGCTGCAAGCTGTATTCCAAGTCTACCACATCATGATCATCTCGTGGCTCCTCATGGCCGCCGCTTCTGTCATGGGTGTTTACATGTGGTGGAAAAAACGGTGGGTGCTGAAGAAATGGATGATGCGTTTTCTCGTACTTTCGGTGATCTTTCCGCAAGTCGGAAATATCGCAGGCTGGTTTACTTCCTGCATGGGAAGGCAACCCTGGACCGTGTACAAACTCCTCAAAACCAAAGATGCTTTTTCAGCAAATATCACGCGTGGTCAGATGATTGGATCTTTGACCATGTTTGTGGTGATGTATCTCCTCTTCTTGGCCCTCTTCCTCTACCTTCTTGATCGCAAAATCAGAAACGGCCCCGAAAAAGAAGAAGAACAGCTTCCCTACCGCGATCCATTTAAGGAGAAAAAGGATGTTTAGCCTAGAATTCTTTCAAATCA
>CAZLDZ010000165.1:0-1836 GCA_964558435.1 uncultured bacterium | reverse complement strand
ACGTGAGGCGGCATCCATCCTGCTACATCATCATGATCAGGTAGACCGTACACCCATCATGACTATTTTAAACAACACCTTCAAAGGAAGTATAAAAGATGTGAATAGAATGATTGTTTCCTACGTGATTGTGACTATAAGCAAGCAAGAAGAAGAATTCCTTCGAAAGAGGTATGCAGAAATGCCAGGCTATCAGACTTTTGTAGACGACCAAGGGATAACTCATGAGCGTCGTCATGACCCCTTGCCAGGTGCGGAGCACAAAGATGATGGGGACGAATAAATGCATGATCTTTTCCTTAAAATACTTTATAGTGCTTAAGCCATGAAACGCCCTAGCATCACTGTCTTTACGCTCACGCTGATCAATATTGCGACAATTTTGAGCATCCGCAACTGGCCGTGCATGGCCGAGTATGGATTTTCTTCGCTGTTTTTTTTACTTGTGGCAGCCGCTGTCTTTTTCATTCCTGTCTCTCTTGTGTCGGCAGAGCTTGCTTCTGCGTGGCCGGAAAAAGGGGGGATTTTTGTGTGGGTGAAAGAAGCTTTGGGCAAACGTGCGGCTTTTTTTGCGGTGCTGCTTCTCTGGATTTCCAATGTGGTCTGGTATCCGACGATCCTCTCCTTTTTTGCATCTACGCTTGCGTATGCCTTTAACCCGGCTCTTGTCAATAATGCGGGGTATAATTTTTGTGTGATCTTGGCCACTTTTTGGGGAGTGCTTCTCGTCAATGGGAGGGGAATCAAAATTTCAGAACGCCTGAATTCTGTCGCGGTGATTTTGGGGACGATTGTGCCCGGGCTCCTCATCATATTGTTTGGCTTATCTTGGTTTTTGTCGGGAAATCCCTGCGAGATCACCTGCAATTTCCAAACTTTCTTGCCAAGTCTTGGCCGTTTTGAAGAACTCGTTTTTCTTGCAGGGATGCTTCTGGGCCTTGCGGGGATGGAACTCAATGCCGTCCATGCAAAGGATGTGGAAAATCCACGGAAGAATTACCCCAAAGCGATCTTTTTCTCGGCGATTGTGATTTTGCTTTTTTCTGTTTTGGGAACTTTTTCGATTGGTGTCGTGATCCCCAAAGAAAAAATCAGTCTGGTGTCGGCTTCGTTAGAATCCTTAAAAATCTATTTAAATCACCACGGGTGGGGGTTTGCACTGCCTGCGATTGCCCTGCTTGTGGCCTTTGGAGCTTTTGGTGGCATGAGCGTGTGGATCTCGGGGACCAATCAAGGGCTCATCGCTGCGCTTGAAGAAACAGGGGCGTATCCTGCTCTTCTTGCACAGAGCAAAAAGGGGGCTCCCGTACGCATGCTTGTTTTGCAGGGGGCTATTGTCTCTTGCCTATCTTTGACTCTCTTGATCATGCCCACGCTGAGCAGCTCTTTTTGGATCCTGACCGCACTTGCCTCACAATTTTATACCGTCGTGTACATTTTGCTCTTTCTCTCGTGCATTTTACTGCGCATCCGAAAAAGCGAGGTGCCGCGCATCTACCAGGTGCCGGGGGGCAAACCAGGGTTTTTCCTGATCAATTTTCTAGGCCTTGCCGGCTGCCTTTTTACGCTGGCAATCAGCTTTTTCCCTCCAAGCCAAATCCAGACGGGTAGCGCGCTATTTTATGGAGCTTTTTTCCTCTTCGGATGGGCGCTTGTCGGTCTAGTCCCCCTCACATCCTTTAAAAAACAGGAGGCAGCATAGTATGAGTTTAGCCATTAAGAAGATTGCGCCAGCACAAGATCTTTGGCCAACAATTTTTGCATTTTCCCAACAAAATGCCCTTGGGGAAGTGTGTAACGCTTTTACAACAATACTAAGCAGGATAGAAAACAAAA
>CAZLDZ010000164.1:0-1907 GCA_964558435.1 uncultured bacterium | reverse complement strand
CAATCTTCTCGGATGTAGCTGCTGATGTAGAAAAAGACCTCTTGGCCAACGGCGGGCAGTTTCGCAAAATTGCTGAAGGGGATGTGGAGACGGTATCCCAACCCTGAAATGTCTACGACCGCCTTTTCTACAGAGGCCTCAGTAAGTTTTCCGCGCAGGTATTCGAGCACAAACCCTCATGTTGTGAGCGTGACAAATGGCAAGTGCAAGAGCATCTGTGGCGTCTTCCGGCTCAGGAAGAGTGGCAAGGTGGAGCAATTTTTGCACCATGCTCTGCACTTGAGCTTTACTTGCCGATCCCGTTCCAACCACAGCAAGCTTTGCTTTTTTGGGGGCATATTCAAAAATTTGCACCCCCTTTTTCGCTGCTGCGAGCAGAACGGCAGCTCTGGCCATCCCGAGTTTCATCGCACTTGCTACATTTTTATAAACAAATTGGCTTTCGACAGCAACGGCAAAGGGAGCATATTTTTCTAAAAGATGCACCACACCCTCGAAAATGACCAAATAGCGCTCGGCAAGCGGCAGAGTGGGCGCAGGGCGGATCGTGCCGAAGTCGACAGGATTGTAGGCCTGAGGAGTTAAAGAAATGAGGCCATAGCCTGTGATGCGGGTTCCTGGATCCACCCCCAAAATAATTGACATAGAACCAAATCTCCAACTTTTGCTATTTTTTTGCAAAAGATCATGGAATCTCTACAGAGTTTTCGTCCTAAAAACATCATTGTGCGCATGCCCAACTGGGTCGGTGATCTTGTGATGGCAACGCCTATCTTGACCGATCTTCGGCACGCCTACCCCGACGCCGAAATCACGGCGATGGCACGCTATCCCCTGTGCGAACTCTTGCAGGAAGATCCCGATATCAATGAACTTTTTTGCTTCAGAAAAGGGAGCAATTTTGGTCGACGCATTGGGGAAAAAAACGTCGTCGAAAAGTTGCGTACAGGAAAATATGATCTAGGAATTCTCCTCACTCATTCGTTTTCCTCTGCCTGGTGGTTTTGGCAAGGAAATGTCGAAAAGCGCCTGGGGTATCAAGGCAATGGCCGTGGCTTTCTTCTTACGCATGGCATACCCCTTCCAGAAAATGTCGAAAATCAGCATCTCGTCACCACCTACAAAATGCTTTTAGCACCTCTGGGGATTTCTGTTTCAGATACGGCGCCCCGCATCTATCTTGCAGACAAAGAACTCATGCAAGCTCAAGAACTTTTAAAACAGCACGGTGTGTCTCAAAAAAGCCGGATTGTCGGAATCAACCCTGGGGCAACCTACGGCTCCGCCAAATGCTGGCTACCCGAGCGTTTCCGAGAGGTGACACTGCGCCTTTTACAGGATAAAGATATTTTTATTATCTTTTTTGGCGATCAGACAACCGCTTCTCTTGTGAAAGAGATTTGTCAGGGGCTTCCCCCTTCTGTGATCAATTTGGCAGGACTCACCTCTGTCCGCGAGCTGGCTTCGCTGATCTACCAGTGCGATGTTCTCTTGACCAACGACAGCGGTCCCATGCATATTGCCGATGCCCTGCAAAAACCCGTTGTTGCGCTCTTTGGTTCAACAAGCGAAGTTGTAACAGGCCCTTACCGCTCGGGCGTCATCATACACAAACATGTCGATTGTTCCCCCTGTTACCAGCGCAAGTGCCCCATCGACTTCCGCTGCATGAAAAAAATCGAAACCGATGAAGTGATCCGTGAAATCCAAAACATTTTAAAAAATGATAAGAAAAATCTGGAGAAAGTGGGCACCCAACCCTCTTGAGAAGATTTTAAAAGCGGCAAGACGAGAAAAGAAACACCGCTTCCTCATTGCCTGGAACCGGGGCCTCGGAGACATCGCTTTGGTGCGTTTTGCGCTCGCGTGCCGCATCCGCGAGGTCATTCCCGAAGCAGAGATCACAT
>CAZLDZ010000163.1:0-1912 GCA_964558435.1 uncultured bacterium | reverse complement strand
CTGACACGAGTAGCTCCGGAGGAGCGAAACGAGTGCGTGAGCAGCCGATGGCTTTATATGGCACAGAGAAATTGCACCGCAAGCGAGCGCTTTAGCGCGTGGAGGGGCTGTGTACCACACGCCCCTCCGCTGAGGACGCGATTTATCAAAGCCAGATAAAGCCCAAGGGGGCCAGCGGGGGACAAGCGCACGTAGTGGCTTGTCCCCGACATGTCTATGGAAGCGAAAACAAAAAACTATTTATTTCCAAAACAACGAAGTTGTTTTGTCTTCACATTCCTTTCCTTTTTATCTTTGGAGGCGCTCGATGCGCTCTTCGAGAGGGGGGTGGGTGGCGAGGAGGGAGAAGAGCCCGGAGCGTTTGCGGGAGGAGATTTTAAAGGCGGCAATCGCCTGTTTTTCTTCTGGGGAACTTTTCACTTCTTGCGCGGCAAGAAGGGATTGAAGCGCGGCAATCATCTTTTCTTTCCCTGCGAGTTTAGCGCCACCTGCGTCGGCTCGAAACTCGCGGAAGCGCGAGTAGGCAGCGACGACCATGGATCCCAAAAGCATAAAGACTGTTTCAAAGAGAAAGACCATCATCATGTAAGAAAAATGTGAGGATTGGCGGGAGTCTTCTCGGCTTTTTCCAAAGCCTGAGAAAACAGCGGCAAGAATACGCGCCAAGAACATCACAAAGGCGTTGACGATACCTTGAAGGAGAGTCATGGTCACCATATCGCCGCTCGCAATGTGCGCGATTTCATGGGCAAGAACCCCTTCGAGCTGCTCGGAAGACATTTTTTCAAGAAGGCCTCGTGACACAGCCACAAGGGATTTTTTCTTTGTTGGGCCGGTGGCAAACGCGTTGACTTCCCGCGCATCATAAACTCCAACTTGAGGGGTCGCGGGAAGGTGGGCTTCGCGCGAAAGACGTTGCACCAGAGAAATGAGGGCGGAAAGTTGAGAATCGGGCGTGTCTTCCTTAATGATTTTTACGCCCATGAGCCATTTGGCAATCGTGCGTGAAAGAAGAAGAGAAATCAGAGCGCCGCCCATGCCCCAAATGAGGCAGAAAATCATTAAAGCTGGTGTGTCGATTCCATAGGCTGTTAGGTAGGGTTTCACGTTGAGGATATTTAAGATCAGAGAGAGCGTGACAACGACTAAAGCATTGATCGCAAAAAAAAGAAAAATGCGTTTAAGAAATGACATAAAATAACCTCGTTATGAAAGGAAATTAAAACAAATTTTGTGACTTATGTCAAGAACTCAAAATCTTTTTATTTGCGACTAAATCATTTGTTATGTCATGACACAAAAAAAGAGGTGATTGTGCGTACATTTTTCGGTTCCATCTTCAAAAAGGTACGCCCATCTCCAAAAAAACTCCCCGACAATGTAAAAAAAGCCTTAGAAAAAAATCATTCTTGCTACATCCTGATCACATGTGGAAAGCCGACAAAAGAGGGCAACATGCAGGTCGAAATGAGCTACGAAGGGGATGCTTATCTTGCGGCCTACTTGATCGAAAGTGCGCAAGGCTTCATCGATGACGATATCCCAGTTTAAAGCATGGTACGAAAAAAAACGTGAAGAGATCCTACGCGACTATTGCACGTTTTTAAGTTTTCCCAGCATCAGCACCGACCCAGCTCACGCACAAGATGTTCGTCATTGTGCAGAGTGGCTCAAAACTTACCTGCAAAAAATTGGGTGTGCAGCTGAGCTCTTTGAAACCTCGCATCACCCCATTGTTTTTGCACAGCATCTTCAAGCTGGGCGCGGGCGTCCCACACTTCTCATTTATCAGCACTACGATGTGCAACCGGTAGATCCCTTACATCTTTGGACAAGCGATCCTTTTGTGCCCACACTGCGTGGCAACACCATGTATGCGCGCGGCGCTTCTGACAACAAGGGGCAGTGTTTT
>CAZLDZ010000162.1:0-1945 GCA_964558435.1 uncultured bacterium | reverse complement strand
AGGACGAAAGTCCGTGCGAACGACGCAAGCCATGTGTAAGCACATGGCTGAGGAGGTCGATGTGAAAGATCGCAAAAAGCTCCAAAAGGCCGAAGGCCCAGTTTATGGACAGTCTCTAAAATCTCTGTCATAAGGCTAAAGACCCTTTTTCGAGCATTTCATCAAGTAGTTTCAACATGAGCTTCTGCTTGGCTTCTTGGCGTGCCACAGATGCTGCCACATCTTTTTTCTCACGCTTTTCCACTCTGAAATTCAAAACGCCCGGGAAAAGAACGCTATCACTCGTCCACGATGCAAAGCGATTTTTTCCTTCTCCCATCGCCTCAAGAAGAGGAGCATACAGGATTTTGCCTACCTCATCTTTCACTTCAGATAAGGGCTTCCATCCTCCATTTGCCAACTTGAAAACTTCCGGGTTTTTTCTGCGCACATCGACGTAAGCTTCTTCGAGCTTTTTATCCAAAAGCTCCTCGAGAGTGCCATCGGAAATGACTTCTTCATAAGAAATCAGAGACTTTTCCGGATCCATTTTTTCTACTTCGACGCGGAAATAGGTCTTTTCGTTTTCATGAGAATGGGTGCCTTCTTTGAAGAGGAAGGAAGGATCGATTCCAGCAAGAAGCCCCCCCTTTAAGCGGATTGCACTCGTCTTATTTTCATGAGCGCGCACAAAGGCTTCTTCTATCCATTCGGGGTGGGCTTCTAAAATTTTTAAGCGTGAAAACTGATCGATTTTAAAGCGGTCTTGTGCCGGTAATTTCTCTAAATTTTTTTCCCGTCTTAAAATAGGAAAATGCTCTTCTAAAAGCTTGAAATGCTCAGGGGCGCTTTGCCAAGCCCAAGTCTCTTTTAAGGTGATCCGTTGTATCAGCGCATCTTTGTGCACTTCTTTCCATGACACTTCGGCTTTCACTTGAACGAGTTCGGGATGTTTTTTTTCAATGTCACGCACAGGGTGCATTTTTTCAGGCATTAAAAGCGGATGTTTCATGTCAAAAACGGCTTCGAGATAGTACTGGAGCTTAAAAAGACCATAAAGATCGCGCGCTTGGAAAATTTCAGGGACTGTGTATTCAATCACAGGTGGGCCTTCAACGATCTTGGCATTCTTCTCCTCCAAAGCAACGAGTTTGCGAAACAAGACCACATTTTTCCACACACCAACTGCTTCTTGTTCATGCCCCAGCAATACTCTTTGGGCATCCCCTAATTGCGCCTGTGGATCCATTTCTTGTAGGCTGCGGAAGACGCTCCCCACAAGCGCACTTTTTACTTCCTCCGCTTTCACCTTACAACCCCGTTTTTCTGCCGCTTTTGCCGCATTCATGACATACTGCGCGACCAAGCGGAGAAACTGGGGGCCAAAATCGGGTTTTAATTTTTCAATAAAGTGCTTGGTGAGTTCCTCTGAAATCTTCCCTTGTAAAAAATCGCGTGCAATGACGTCCCGTCCATACGCTTCAAGAAATCGAGCCAAAATCTCGACCTCCCGCACGGAAATCTCCGATCCGTCGATCGCTTGGGTAATGACCCGGTCTTTGGCCTGGCTGCGGTTTGTAAAAGTACTGAAGGTTCCGAAAAATGAAAAAGATAGAATAATGATTGTGGCAACTACACCTAGAAAAATACGCTGGTGTCTACGAAAAAATTGAAGCATTGGATGACCTCCTCAAAAAGGAAAAGTCTATCCGGAACGCTTAATCTTTAAAAGAGCAAGAACATCTTTTTTTGGCTTCCGCCACTTCAACCGTTCAAAGAGAGGACGGGTGACCATCCGCACCTTATCTTCAGGAAGAAGCCGCATCAGCAAGTAAATGAACATAGCGTTGCACCTCTCCCTTCCCATCATAAAACTTACATGATTTTATGCCAGAAAAATTTATAATTCAGGAACCTATCCAACTAAATTCTCTCTTGATCTTTTGGCCATTTTGGGTGTCTTTTC
>CAZLDZ010000161.1:0-1968 GCA_964558435.1 uncultured bacterium | reverse complement strand
AATTTAGGTCTTTGGCATGAGAAGGATCACTTTTTTCTCCTGCACAGCTCCTTGGGCCACTTCTCCATTAAATCCTGCAGCAGGATGAAACGTAAGCCCATGCTTCTTTGCAAACAACCTGATCACACAAAATCCCACATTATGCCGCGTCTCTTCATAAGCTTTACCCGGGTTTCCCAGCCCGACGATCAAGCGGCGTTCCATACTTAGCGTTTCGCTACCACAACAATCACCTCTTCCAATTTGGCAAGAGGGCGCATGTGTTCTGAAATTTTAAGATCAGACACTCTCTTTGTCTGCGCAATGCCCAGATCTCGAACATCCACCTCAAAAGCTTTTGGAAGATGTTTAGGGAGGCATTCCACTTCGACAAAACGGACAACCTGTCTTAAAAATCCCCCTAGTTTTACGCCCACACAATCGGCAGCACCTTTGATGGTGATGGGAACTTTCACTCTTACGGGGATTTTTTCATTGAGTTCTTCGAAATCCAAGTGGGTCACTTGATAGGTCGTCAGCGCATACTGCACTTCTTTGACAATCGCCTTGCGCGCTTGTTTTCCTTCTTCCAAAGTGAACACAGTGGTCGGAAGGTGGCCCGATTCCATCCCACGCAGCACAGTGCTAAATTCTTTCCCATCTATAACCACTTTTTCTGGAGTTTTTCCAGGAGCATAAATGACTCCAGGGATATTGCCTTGGCGCCTCATCTGCTTAGTGTCGCTTTTTTTCAAGCCACTACGTGCTTGTATCGTCAATTTCATATAAGTCACCTCAATTCATTATAATTATCCAAACAGGGAGGAAATAGACTTTGCGCCAACAATCGAATCGATTGCCTTCGCAAAAAGAGAAGCGACAGATACAACTTCCAGTTTTCCATCCTTTTTTTTAGGAGGAAGGGGAACTGTATTGCTCACCCACATCTTCTCAATCGCACTTTCCTCAAACGCCTCTTCAGCAAAAATCCCGTGTGTGACGGCTGCAAAGACACGCTTTGCCCCTGCACTTTTGCACACTTCGGCCGCTGTTTTTAGCGTTCGTCCTGTCGAGCAGATATCGTCGACGATCAGAATATCTTTATCCTGCACGTCCCCTATCAGGGCACTCATTTCTACTCGTTTTGCACTCACTCGACGCTTGTCGACGATCGCGTATTCGCATTTCAGCGCTTCTGCAAACGATCGTGCGAGCTTGATGCTCCCGACATCGGGACTGACCACCACTCCGTTTTGAAACCCCATGCGCTTGGTCTCTTCGATGAAAAGAGGCCGCGCATACAGGTTATCCACCGGAAGGTTGAAAAACCCCTGGATCTGCTCTGTATGCAGATCCATTGTCAGGACGCGTGTCGCCCCTGCTTTCTCCAAGAGGTCCGCCACGAGTTTTGCCGTAATCGGCTCCCTCAGCGTTCCTCGGCGATCCTGGCGCGCATACCCATAGTAGGGAAGCATCGCCACAATCGAGCGGGCAGACGCGCGCTTCATCGCGTCGATCAATATCAACAATTCCATGAGATAGAGATTGGGCTGTCGTGCGACAGTCTGCAAAATAAACACATCCCGACCACGGACGCTCTCTAAAACGTGAACGCCTATCTCGCCATCTGGAAAAGTTTCAATTTCTACTTTACCCAGCTTCACACCCATCGCGTCTGCAATTTGCCTAGCAAGCTCCGGATGGGAGGTACCCGCAAAAAGCATAAATCCGTTCTCTGAGTGCATAGCCCTCATTCCTTGGGGTGGAAGGATTCGAACCTCCGAATGGCGGTACCAAAAACCGCTGCCTTACCACTTGGCGACACCCCACCACATTTACAATGGGAACCATGCTACTTGACCCCTAGATTTTATTGCAATAATGGAAGGAAAAAATATCTTTTGGAAGATGATAAGAATTTGTTAGCGCTTACTTTCACACAAGTCGGGGGTCTGGCGTTTCACGTCCCGACCCCCCGCTGGCCCCCTG
>CAZLDZ010000160.1:0-1971 GCA_964558435.1 uncultured bacterium | reverse complement strand
AGGGGATTTACCCCGATTGTTTATGACAATCTCTCTACGGGACACGCCTATGCTGTTAAGTGGGGGCCGCTTGTAGAAGCCGACCTCAATGATAGAGAAAAACTAGAAGAGACACTGCGCAAGTTCCAGCCGGAAGCTGTGATCCATTTTGCAGCGGATGCCATTGTGACAGAATCGATGCATAACCCGGGAAAATATTACCGCAATAATGTCGGTAGTACGGTGGCCCTTTTGGAAGCGATGCATAAATGCGGCGTAAAAAAACTGGTGTTTTCGAGTACCTGTGCTACCTATGGAAATCCCCTCTTTCACCCGATCACAGAGGAACATTTGCAAATGCCGATCAACCCTTATGGGCGCTCGAAATGGATGGTGGAGCAGATCATTCATGATTTTTCGATGGCGCACGGATTGCAAGCGGTGATTTTGCGCTATTTCAATGCAGCAGGCGCCGATGGAGACGGCGAAATAGGGGAAAACCATACGCCCGAAACGCATTTGATTCCCGTGATCATAGAGACAGCTTTAGGGAAGAGGAAAGAATTGGTGGTATATGGCAAAGACTTTGGTACGAAAGATGGAAGTGCTGTGCGCGATTACATCCATGTGAACGATTTGAGCTTGGCACATGTAGCAGCGCTTGGATGTACAGAAAACGCAACATTGAATTTGGGGACGGGAAAGGGATATTCTGTGATGGAAATTGTGCGCGCGGTGGAACAATTTTCAGGATGCAAAGTACCGGTGCGCGTTGCAGATAAGAGACAGGGAGAGCCAGGAATTTTGACAGCAGATTATAGTAAGGCGAAAAAGGTATTGCATTGGGAGCCGAGAGTGTCGGACCTGAATACAATGATTGCATCGGCATGGAATTGGCATAAACAATTACCACAGAGATAGAAACCACAGAGAAAAATATCTGCTTTTGGGGTGCGGGGCCTCCCCGCCCCTGTGGTGCCTATCTCTGTGGTGAATAACGGTGATAATGTGTTTCTCATAGCTTTTTTTTTGGCCCTCTCGGCACTCATCTTGCAAAGCACCCTCTTCCCCCCACTTGGCATCCTCGCGTTCGCCCCATTTTTAGCACTGAACATCCTGAAAAATAGCCAAATAAAGGCCCTCTTTATTAGCATTCTCATCGGCATTATTTCCGATCTCTTTTCCAGCGATCCTGCCGGCATCAATCCCCTCAACAACACCTGCATCACTCTCCTCCTTTTCCGTTTTCGAACGTATTTTAATAGCGACCAACCGCTCCATCTTGGCCTTCTCACAGCCCTCATTTCATGTACATCCACATTTATCTTGCTTTTTCTCCTTTTTCTTTTTGACAGAAGTGTGCCTCTTCAAGGAAAATGGCTTTTAACGGAGGCCATTGGTATGCCCCTCATAGACGCATTGTATTCCTTCGTCTGGTTTCATGCGCCACTAACACTGATAAAAAGCACACGCCATACTTGGAAGTTATTTTGGCTCAAGAGAAAGAATCACTCTCTCACATAACCCTAACCGCCATCGAAGCAGCGCTTCTGGCGGGTGAAATTTTAAGACAAGGCTACGGCACGCAATTTGCGATTTCTTCCAAAGAAGGCCGCCATAATCTCGTGACCGAATACGACCATAAAGCAGAAAAAGCCATCATTGATTTTATCGCTCATGAAATTCCCGACAGCCATTTTCTTGCAGAAGAAAGCGGTGCTGTGGGAAAAAAAGGGCCCTTGCTTTGGATCATCGATCCTCTCGATGGCACGGTAAATTTTGCCCACCAAGTTCCCATTTTTTCAATCAGTATCGCCGCAGAGCAAAACGGAAAAATCATCAGTGGCGTCATTTACCAACCGCTCTTGCACGAACTGTTTGTGGCAGAGATCCACAAAGGAGCGTTTCTCAATGGGCAGAGGTTGAAAGTGTCAGCCACAAAAAAAATCGACGATTGTATATTAGTCGCAGGCTTCCCCTATAATTTGGCCG
>CAZLDZ010000159.1:0-2072 GCA_964558435.1 uncultured bacterium | reverse complement strand
TGCTCCGCAAAGTCAATGGCGTCCTCATGGTCGATATTGGGATGGAAGCTTTCCTTCACGGATCTCAGATCGATAATAAGCGCATTAAGAATCTCGATGAATACATCGATCAGGTTTTTGACTTTAAAATTTTAAAAATTAATACAGAACGAAAAAATATTGTCGTCTCGCGTCGTGAACTTCTCGAAGATGAGCGCATCTCTAAAAAAGCGGAAATGCTCGAGAACATCCACGAAGGGGAAATCCGCAAAGGTGTTGTCAAAAACATCACCGATTTCGGCGTGTTCTTGGATTTGGATGGAATCGATGGGCTCTTGCACATCACAGACATGACTTGGAAACGCATCAAGCATCCTTCTGAAATGGTCCACTTGGGTGAAGAGCTTGAAGTGATGATTCTGCATATCGACCGCGAAAAAGGGCGCGTCGCTCTTGGCATGAAGCAGAAGGAAGCTAATCCCTGGGATGAGATTGAAGGGCGCTTCCCTCCTGGCACCAAGGTAAAAGGCAAAATCGTCAATCTTGTTCCCTACGGCGCCTTTATCGAGCTGGAGCCTGGAATTGAAGGTTTAATCCACGTTTCCGAAATGTCGTGGATCAAAAACGTTTCAGACCCAACAGAAGTCGTCAAAAAAGGTGACGAGGTAGAAGCGGTTGTTCTTTCCGTCCAAAAAGATGAGGGTAAAATCTCTTTAGGGATCAAACAAACAGAAAAAAATCCGTGGGAAAATGTCGAAACAAAATATCCAATCGGCAACACGGTTGAGGTCGAAATCCGCAACCTGACCAATTACGGAGCCTTTGTCGAATTAGAACCTGGAATTGATGGACTCATCCATATTTCTGACTTGAGCTGGATTAAAAAAGTTTCTCACCCTTCCGAAGTGCTGAAAAAAGGAGACAAAGTGAGTGCTGTGGTTCTCTCGGTCGATAAGGAGAGCAAAAAAATCACGCTGGGTGTCAAACAACTCAGTCAAAACCCTTGGGAAACGATTGAGAAAACAATGCCCGTGGGCTCTTTAGTCACAGGGGTGGTCACGAAAATCACTGCTTTTGGCGCTTTCGTGGAGCTAGCAAATGGAATTGAGGCTCTTGTGCACGTCACTGAACTTTCCGATCAGCCTTTTGGCAAAGTGGAAGATGTGATTCAAAAAGGTGCAGAAATCACAGCGAAGGTGATTAAGCTCGATCCAGAGCATAAAAAAATTGCTCTCTCAATCAAGGAACACCAGGTCGAGCAAAATCAATTCAGCCGCGATGAGATTGTCGTAGGGACAGCCCCTGCAAAGCCTCGTGCTAAGAAAAAGAAAAAAGTTGCGTCCGAAGAGGAAAGCACCGAAAAGACGGAGGCATAAAAAAGGATGAATAAAGATCTTGTCGCTATTTTTGAATACTTAGAAAGAGAAAAAGGCATTAAGCGCGATGTGATTATCTCTGCTATTGAAGAATCTTTACGTGCTGCTGCACGCAAAAGTATTAAGGGACACATCAACGTTTCCATCCAGATCCATTCTAAAACGGGAGAAATCGACGTCATTGCTCAAAAAGAGGTCGTCGATAAAGTCACAATTCCGGAAGAGGAAATTTCTTTAGAGAATGCACGACAAATTAACCCCTACGCAGAGATCGGCGAATGGGTGGACATTCTTGTGACGCCTAAAGATTTTGGAAGGATTGCTGCTCAGACTGCACGACAAGTGATTTCGCAAAAACTGCGCGGTGCAGAACGCGATGTCATTTACGAAGAGTACCGTCACCGTATCCACGAGATTGTCTCGGGCTCTGTCAAACGGGTCATTCGTGGCGCTACTTTGGTTGTCGATCTTGGAAAAGTTGAAGCGATCCTTCCCGACCGCTTTTATCCCAAAACAGAAAAATACAACATAGGTGAACGGGTGCAAGCGCTTCTTTGGGAAGTGCGTGATACTGACGGTGGCGGCGCAGAGGTGATTTTGACGCGTAGCCATCCCGAATTCGTCACACAGCTTTTCATGCAAGAAGTTCCCGAGCTCAATGACGGCACAGTCAGCATCGAAAGAATTGTGCGTGATGCAGGCTACCGCACAAAGCTT
>CAZLDZ010000158.1:0-2076 GCA_964558435.1 uncultured bacterium | reverse complement strand
CGAGGTGAAAAATATTCTCCATTTTAAACCTGAACACACGATCAAACTCGAGCAAAATTACCGCTCCACCCCGATGATTTTACGCGCAGCGCATGCAGTCATCTCCAAAAATCGTGAACGCCTTGGAAAGGAGCTGTGGAGTGAGCGCGCACCAGGAGATCCTCTCTCTCTTTTTCATGCGCCGACAGATGCTGAAGAAGCGCAAGCTGTGGGAGAGAGACTGGTGCGCTTGCATGCGCAAGGCATTCCCTGGAAAGAGATGGCCATTTTGTACCGTTCGAATATTCAGGTGCGCGCACTTGAGCTTGCGCTCATGCAAGTAGCCTGGCAGCGCGAAAAAGAGTGGGTGCGCGGCATTCCCTACCGCGTTTTTGGGGGCACAGAGTTTTCTGAGAGAAGCGAAATTAAAGATCTTTTGGCTTATTTACGCATCATTCTCAATCCTCAAGACGAAGAAGCGCTTTTGCGCATCATGAATGTGCCAAGACGGGGAATTTCTGATCAGACACTCGATCATCTGACCCAGATCAATCGGCAAAAAAAACTCCCTTTATGGAAGCTCGCCCAGACAGTTTCTGAACACGCTCCCACGCTCACTGAACGCGCCCAAAAAGCGGTCTCTGGCTTTGTGCACATGATCGAGCGTGCCCGTGAAAAATTTGCACACGAGCCCCTCCACACCGCCCTCGAGTGGTTTGTCCAAGAGGTCAATTACAAAAAAGCGATTGAAGAAGAGGTCAAAGATGAAAAAGCGCGCGCCTTTAAATGGGAAAACGTGAATTTTTGCATCCAAGCCTTAAAAAATTACGAAACATCTTCTGAAGAGCCCACATTGCACAATTTTCTCACAACCACCCTCCTCAATAATCAACTTCCCAAATACGAAAAAACTAGCCAAGAAGATCTCGTGAACCTCATGACCTTCCACAGTGCCAAAGGCCTCGAATTTGAAGCCTGTTTCCTCGTCGGACTAGAAGACCATCTAGTCCCCCACGAAAAAAGCTTCAGCTTAGAAGAAGAGCGGCGCCTTTTTTATGTCGCCATGACGCGCGCAAAAAAACACCTCACCCTTTCCATGGCCCGCGCGCGCAAACGCTACGGAAAAGAAGCAAGCAGCAACCCCTCGCGCTTCCTCTTCGACATCCCGCAAGACCACATCAAACTAACGATGTGGAATGCAAAAAATCCTTAAACGCGCCCGCGTGCGTGCCCGTGCCCGAAAATTCAAGAAAAACCACAGAGATAAGAACCACAGAGAAAGAAAAACAGGATGAACACGATCGCCGCTTTCGCGGCGGCACGATCCGCTCCTTCGGATCTAAGCAGGATTTCTTCATCGTGCCGCGGCCTTGGCCGCGATCTTGCCGGCGAAGCCGATCGTGTTCATCCTGTTTTCTCTGTGGTTCTTACCTCTGTGGTAAATTCTTCTTAACGACATGAAATGCAAAATCTAATTGTGCCACAGCTTGTGGCACTTTTGCATAAGCAAGATAAAAAGCTTTCATTCTGAATATGTGGTAATTTCTTCCTAACGTGCGTGCCCGATTTTTCTTAACCCACCGTGCGTGCGGATGAACTCTTTGCCCCACTCGCCAATCCAGTGGACGATGGCAGCATCAAGAGGGATGCCCGAGATCAGCTGGAAGTTGTAGCGCTGAGGGAGTTCGACAACAGGAAACTTTTCTTCGAAAATAAGACGCGACAAAATGAGCTGGTCGCCCCAGAATTGATCGTTTGTGCGGATGCATTCTTCAGCCCAGCGCTCAATAAGGCTATTGTGCCGGTAAAGAATGACACCTGAGTTGTAGATGACTTCTCCGAGCAGCGTTGTTGGATGGCCTTGGCGGATGAGTGGCTCTTTGACCATGCCGATTGGGGTGCCATGCGGAAGAAGAGCAAAAAGGGGCTCAAGTGGAGCTAAAATTTCACAATCCAGATCAAGCCACACGGTTAAATCAAAGGGGCTTTTAAGAAGCGCTAAGGGCTTTTTAAACCAGGCATTTCTCGATTGCCAGATGATGGAATCCAGTGTGGTTGACCAAGTTTTTTCAAGGGTGTGTTCGATCGTCTCGCGCG
>CAZLDZ010000157.1:0-2076 GCA_964558435.1 uncultured bacterium | reverse complement strand
AGGGGGTCGCAGGGGACACGGACACAAAGTGCCGTGTCACCCGACATGTCTATTTACACAGCAATAAAAACTCTTATCCTTTCTGAATTTTCCTAACGGAAAATTCTTACCTTATCTTTTCTTTTAGCCGCCTTCGGAGATGATTTGGAAGTCGCGGATTTGGAGTTGGATGCTGGCTTTGTTGAGGAAGGTGTTGATGTGGGGGGTAAAGGCGATGCGGAGGGAGAGGTTTTTTTTCAGAAGGCGACTTCTTTTTTCTGCCATGCCAAAACCGATGCCTTCAAGGAGGCGGTCATTTTGTTCGAGAAAGAGTTTTAAGTGGGTTTTTCCCACAACTTTAGGGGGCCAAATTTGTTTGGCGTCGCAATAAAGAATTGGCGCGGGGTTTTCATTGCCAAAAGGCTCGAGTAAATTAAGGGATTCTAAGAAGTCAAAGGTGAGGTCGCCGAAATCGATTTTGGCATCTAAGTGTAGCTTGGAAAGAACATCTTGATCTCGCAGGCGCGCATTGGCTGCCTGGATGAATTTTTCGCGAAACACGGGAATGTTTTCTTCTTTAATGCTCATTCCCGCTGCAAAATCGTGACCTCCAAAATTCAGGAGAAGGTCGCAATTGTCTCTTAAAATGGGAAGTAGTGGGAATTCGGGAATTGTTCGCATGGACCCCTTACCGATGCCTTCTTCGACAGCAATGATGATGGTGGGTCGGTTATAATGCTTTGCAATGCGTGCTGTAATGATGGGAATAATGCCGGGATGCCATTTCTCAGAAGCAAGAACAATGGCTTTTTCATCGAATATTTGAGGATTTTTCAAAAGATACTGTTCGATATCTTCTGCATCGCGTCTTTCAATTTTTTGTCTTTCGAGATTATTGAGATCGAGTTCTTTTGCTAAAGTTTCTGCCATCACACTGTCACGGATCAATAAAAGTTCAACGCCTTTTCTGGGATCTGCGATACGTCCAAGGCTATTGAGACGCGGTGCCACTTTGGAAGCAAGATCGATGGGGGTGATTTCACTGGCATTCACTTCACAGACAGTAAAAAGTTTGAGGAGTCCGATGCGTCTTGTTTTGCGCATCTGTCTTAAACCGTAGCGTACCATGATGCGATTTTCTCCAAGAAGTGACCCCATATCGGCAATGGTTCCAAAAGCAACAAGATCTAAATAACGTTTAAGATCGACCTGGGTTGCTGGTATTTCCCCATTTCCAATGAGAACATTGGTCACAGCATGAGCGAGTTTAAAAGCAACACCCACGCCTGTCAGTTCACGGTTTGGATAGGTGCTTCCTTCGACTTTAGGATTTAAAGTAGCGACACAATGGGGGAGACGCATTGTAGGTTCATGGTGGTCGGTGATGATGACATCAACATCTTTTTTTACAGCTTGAGCAATCTCATCTACAGATGTGATGCCACAATCCGCGGTAATGAGGAGTTTGCACTGATTACTCAGAGCAAATTCAAGGGCATCGAGCATTAAGCTTTGTTTTAAAGAAGCGCGATTTGGAAGATAAAAAAAGACTTTTGCTCCGATAAATTGGAGAAATTCTGTGAGCAGTGCCGTGGCGGTCATTCCATCGACATCGTTGTCACCATACACAAGGATATTTTCGTGATTTTTTAATGCTAAAAGAACTCTTTGCACAGCTTTTTCCATATCAGGAAAAAGATGTGGGTCAAAAAGATCGGGAAGTTTTGCATACAAAAAATCGTGGATCTCTTCGAGATCAACAAAATCACGCGAAGCTAAAACCTGTGCGGTTACAGGGTGGATATTGAATTCTTGGATGATTGTCTTAACCCAATCTGGATCCGCTTTTGGATAGACCCAGAGAGGACTTATATTTCGTTTGCGCTGTTCGCTCCCAATGATCCCTTTTCGTTCCTCCGCACTGATGCTAACTTTTTCTGCATCAGAGTGTTCCATTATCAACTCATTTATAAAATGTCATATTATCACTATACCTAAGAAAAGGGTTTTAAGTGTAGTAATAATAAGATTTTTTTGCTGTTTGAATAGACATGTCGGGTGACACGGCATTGCATGTCCGTGTCCCCTGCGACCCCC
>CAZLDZ010000156.1:0-2088 GCA_964558435.1 uncultured bacterium | reverse complement strand
TCGGTATTAGCGGCCGTTTCCAGCCGTTATCCCCAGGTTAGAGGCAAGTTATTCATGTATTACTAACCCTTCCGCCACTAGATCACAAGTTGCCCTATGATCTCGTTCGACTTGCATGCCTCATCCACGCCGTCAGCATTCAATCTGAACCAAGATCAAATTCTCAAAAAAAGAATTTGATATAAAAAAATTTAGACAGGTCAATAGAACGATTTAACTCGTTCTATCGCACAAGCTTTCTTCTTGCTTGTACATCGCTTCTATTCTACTGTCAAAAAATCTTGCACGCCTCAGAGGGCGCGCTATTTCCCTCTGAACATGGTTATTTCAGAAGGAAGCCAACACCATACAAAATGGCGATCTTTTTGCGCAATACTTTTTAAATTTCTATCGGAAAATAAGGTAAACGCCCATCCCGGCTAGGTACCCGATTAGCACCGGAAAACTGGCTTTTTTGAGGTAGGTAAAAAAAGTCACTTTCTCCATCCCCATCAGAGCAATCCCCGAAGAAGATCCGATCAAAAGAAGGCTTCCGCCTGTCCCGGCCGCATAGGCGATCATGTGCCAAAAGGAGGCGTCCGTGGGATATTGCGCAAGGGGGTACATACCCATGGTGGCGGCGACGAGTGGAACGTTGTCCACAATCGCAGAAATCACGCCGATGAGTGTCGCCAAACTAGCATCGCTTTTAATCGTTGTCGAAAGGATATGGGCAAACTGGTCGAGGATCCCTGCTATTTCAAGGGCATTCATCGCCAAAAGTATTCCCAAGAAGAAAAGAATGCTTGCCATATCAATTTTTGCGAGGATAAAAGGGACTCGCAAGTGCTTCCTCTCCTCGTATTTGTGGTGGATCACATCCGTGACAAACCAGAGAAACGCAAGCGAAATTAACATGCCCATGAAGGGGGGCAAGCCCGTCCACGCTTTAAAAATCGGAACAAAAACAAGCGCTAAAACGCCCAAATAAAAAATAAGGCGCGCGCCGGGTTCCTCTTCTGCGGATTTCTCGTCCCCAAGCCGTGTAAAGCGCCCTTTTTCTTTAAAAGAAAAAATGAGAAGGGGAATCAGCACCGAAACTAAACTGGGCAAAAACAGCGCCTTCACCACACGCCACGTCGTGAGCTGCTCTCCAATCCACAGCATCGTGGTTGTAATATCGCCAATGGGAGTCCACGCACCGCCTGCATTGGCAGCCACGACAACAAGACACGCAGGAGCAATACGCTCTTCCATGCGCGGGATGATTTTACGCAAAAGTGAAATCATCAAAATTGTCGTCGTCAAGTTATCGAGAACTGAGGAGAGAAAAAACGTCAGAAAAGTGATGGCCCACAAGGTCTTTCTTTTCGAAGATGTCGTGATAAAATCTGTGATGATTTTAAACCCTTTATGCGAATCGATCAATTCAACCAGGGTCATCGCCCCCAACAAAAAAAAGATAATCTGCGAAGCTTGAGAAAGATGAACGTTTAACCTGATGAAATCCGCGCCAGAAATGCGCCCGCATGAGAAGTAGACAAGCCATAAAACAACCGCGAGAGCAAGGGATACTGCGGTTTTGTTAACCTTGACGTAGTACTCCAAAATGATGAGCGCATACCCGAGAAAAAAAACTGAAAGGAGTACGAACACTGGAAGATTGCATTCCATGCTTTCATTTTACTTATTTAGGAAAAATTGCGGTATCAAAAAACTTGAAGTGAGCAAAAGCATAATGACAATCGGAAGCCTTATGCCTGCGCGTACACTTGTGCGCACCTCCGCATTAAAAAATGCGGACAACACCGCGATAAGAGTCATCGCGACAGCGACAGAATCCCCCACAAAAAAACTGATCCACGGAAACACAAACAACAGAACAAATAACGGAGGCAAAAAATGCGCCAAAAAATAGGTGCCCACTAAAAAAAGCCCAACCAAAATAAAGGGTGAAAGTTGAGGAAGCTCACGTGCGACCTGCTGCACAAGCCCCGCTTCTTTCAAGCCCGTCGCAACTAAAAAACACGCAACCACAGATGACAACATTTAGTCTTTGAAAACTTTGATTTTTTTTATGCAGAACCCCCACGCAAAAAAAAAAAAACA
>CAZLDZ010000155.1:0-2103 GCA_964558435.1 uncultured bacterium | reverse complement strand
CACGGGTGCACTGCTTGCAAGCTGCCAGATCCATCTCCCCCTTCTTGAGGGGATCGAGCGCGCGGCGCTCCTTGCTCTACTTCCTACGATGCGCAAAGAAATGGGCATTCTCGATGTCGGAGCCACTCTTGGCTGCACGGCAGATCAGCTCGTGCAATTTGCCTTGATGGGCATCGCCTACCAAAAAAGCCGTGGCAAAGAAAAACCTGTCATCGGCCTTCTCAACATCGGCACGGAGCCCAAAAAAGGGACCCCCGAAATCCGCGCAGCCTACAAAAAACTGCACGATCTTTTTTATGAGCACCCTTCCGTGACTTTTATTGGAAATGTGGAAGGAAGAGATGCGTTCAAGGGAGAGCTCGACATCTTGGTGACAGATGGCTTTGCCGGAAATGTGTTTTTGAAAACTTCGGAAGGATTAGCGCAGTTCCTCATGGAGCTCGTCGAAGAAGGAGCCTCGGCACTTTCTTTTTCTCCTCTCAAAGGGCTGCTTTCAACGCTGCGCAAGCGTCTGGATTATGGCGAATATCCGGGGGCTCTTGTTTGCGGCATCGAAGGGATCGTGATGAAATGCCATGGGACAGCTTCCCCGCAGTCTTTCGTGAGCAGCGTAAAAATGGCCGCCCGCCTGGTCGAACACAACTTTCTAGAAAACATTCGTCAAAACCTAACCTCCCTAAAATAAAACGTGCCCGCGTTCCCAAAAATTTAAGAAAACCACAGAGATAAGAACCGCAGAGGAAGAGTTGAATTTTTCTTTCTTCCTCTGTGGTTCTTATCTCTGTGGTAAAATTTTTTCTTATTAGGCTTACGGTTTCCCTAACCTATTGGGCTTTGGTCTTTATTCGCCAAAAATGCTACACTCAGGGTCACCTTTAACTTACGAGTCTTTCATGCAAGAAATTCTTTTAAATGTAGAGTCCAAAGAGCGCCGATATGCGCATCTCAAAAATGGGGCTCTGCACGATCTCTCCATCGAGCGTAAAAAATCACGCCAAATTGCAGGCAATGTCTACCGCGGCCGGGTGATGAACATCCTGCACAACATCCAATCTGCTTTCATCGACATCAACGAAGGGGAAAATGGGTTCATCCACATCTCCGATATTCTTGAAAATACGCAGAAGTTTCAAGAGATGTTTGAGATGGATTTTGAGTGGGAAGAGGAAGCGGAAAGTCCTACACAAAAAGACGCGGACATCACGAAGCTCTTGAAGATCGATCAGCCGGTGCTTGTCCAAGTTGTGAAAGAGCCGATTGGAACAAAAGGGGCAAGACTGACATCGAATATTTCCATTCCCGGGCGCTATCTCGTGCTCCTACCCAACACGCCCCACCGAGGGGTTTCCCGCAAAATTGAAGATGCTGGCGCACGCGAACGTTTGAAAAAATTGATCCAAGCGTTTGAGATGCCCAAGGACATGGGCTTGATTTGCCGCACGGCGAGCGTGAATGCAACACAAGAGATGTTGATCGACGAGGCTCATGAGCTTTTAAAGACGTGGGAAACGATTGTCGAAAGCTTCAATAAATCCACGAAGCCCACCTGCCTCTACGAAGAATCGGATCTTATCAAACGCGCGGTCATCACCGCGGTCGACAAAAAGTTTGAGCGGATTTTGATCGATGACTACGCAACGTACAACCAGTGCAAGCGCTTTTTTGCCAAATATAAACACGAACATGATCTCAACATCGAATTCTACCGCGACAAGACACCGATGTTCGAGAGATTTGGGGTCGAGCGGGAAATTGAAAAAGCATTGAGAAGAAAAATTTGGCTTCAGAGTGGCGGCTACCTCTTCATGGACAAAACCGAAGCGATGCTCACGATCGATGTCAACTCGGGAAGAAGTACAGGGTCCAAACTGCTCACCGATGTGGAAGAAACGCTTGTGCGCATCAACATGGAAGCGGCTCAAGAAATTGCACGGCAGCTACGCATCCGCAATATTGGGGGTTTGATCATCTGCGACTTCATCGACATGCGTGCGCGCAAAAATCAGCGAAGAGTTCTTGATTGTCTAAAAGAAGCGATGAAAGAAGACACTGCTAAATGTACGATTTTGGGCATGAGTGAATTTGGCCTTGTCGAAATGACGC
>CAZLDZ010000154.1:0-2209 GCA_964558435.1 uncultured bacterium | reverse complement strand
CAAGTACATCGAGTCACCCAAGGACGAAGGCAAGAAGTCGAGCTAATCTCAGTCTGAAAATCAAGAAAAACCACAGAGATAAGAACCACAGAGGGCGGCTTTCCCTCTGTGGTTCTTGTCTCTGTGGTAAAATTTCTCCCAACGCCCCCAGAGCGCTAGCTAGAAAAAAATGATCTATTCTTTATAGTGATGGTTATGACGTCACTAGATGCGTGGATCATGGGGCTGCTGCAGGGGCTGACCGAGTTTTTGCCGATCAGCTCATCTGCCCACTTGAAGCTTGCCAAGCTGCTTTTGGGGATCGAAGATCGAGAAAGCCTCGTGCTATTCGACCTCATCTGCCATCTGGGAACGCTTTCAGCGCTGGTTTTATTCTTGTACAAAGATTTTGTGCGTCTTTTTAAAGAAGAGCGCAAAAAGCTGGGGCTTTTATTGCTGGGGACTCTTCCTCTTTTTCCCTTCTATTTTCTTTTAAAACCTGTGCGCGATTGGGCATCGCAAGCTCCTCTTTTGGGTCCTTTTTTGATTCTGACGTCGGCTATTCTTTTTGTGGGGTCGTTTTTGCGGATTCAGAATGTGCGCCCTTCCTACCGGCGCGAGATGCGCGATGCGCTTTTTATCGGGACGATGCAGGCGGCAGCCCTCATTCCGGGTATTTCGCGGAGTGCATCGACAATTTCCTGCGCGCAAGTTTTAGGTTGGGAAGCCAAAGAAGCGGTCCGTTTTTCTTTTCTTCTCTCGGTCCCGACGATTTTGGGGGGCAATTGTGTGGAACTTCTTAAGCTGGTCAAATCTCCTGAAGCCTTTCCTCTTTCTTTTCAAGTATGCGCCATTGGATTTCTCACCGCCTGCAGCATCGGTTTTCTGGTCATCCGTTTTGCGATCCGCTTTCTGGAAAAGGGGGATTTACGCCCCTTTGCCTGGTATTGTCTTGTCTTTGGAATCTTCACAACTCTCTTTTTTGCAACCCGATGAAAAAAAAATATAACCTTCAACCCGAGGCAAAGGGTTTAATTCTTTTAGGGGGTGCTTTTCTTTTTCTGTTGTCTCTTCTCAGCTTTGACACCAAAGATTCTGGGTCTAACTGGATTGGGTTAGTGGGTCATGGTCTTGCATGGCTACAGACGTTTTTGTTTGGCGCGATGAGTTATTCTGTGTTGTTTTTTGCCGGCTGGTGTGGCTGGCGCTTTTTAATGGTCAAAAAACTGGAAAAGCTTCCCCTGAAAATCCTCTACTTTTCTCTGTTTGTGATCTCCTCGTGCATTCTCCTGAATCTTCTTGCTGAAATGTTTTCTCTTTCTGTGATGAGCAAGAAAATGCTTTCTGAGACTGTGCTCATTGAAAGGCCTTTTCCCCACCGTGTCACGCGGACTTATTTGGGCGGTGTGCCACTTTATTATTTTTATCGAGATCTTCCTTCGTTTAATTTGCAAAGACTTTTGAGCGATGTGGGAATCGGTCTGACTTTTTCCACAGTTGCTCTGGTCTCGTTTTTCCTTCTCTTTGAAATTAAGCTTCTCTCGGCATGGCAGGGAGCTGTGCGCGCTTATCAATGGATTGTGGCAAAGCTTGAAAAAACTCCCAAGCTAGAGCAAAAAAATCCGCAAGAGATTGAAGAGACCCTTTCCAAGCATTTCCCTCAGCCTTTATACCCTCCTCCTGCTCAGGAAGAGTCTAAGGTTGTGCCGCACAAAAAAGTGCGGATGCCCAAGCCGGCAAAAGACGATTTTACGGGGTTTGAACTCCCCCCTCTTGCGCTACTTTCTAACCCGAAAAAGAGCGATCAGCCCACTCTAAAAAAAGATCTCAAACGCCAAGCGGATATCCTGGAGGAAACGCTGATGAGTTTTGGGATTGAAGCCAAAGTGGGCGACATCCACTGTGGCCCCACGATCACCTCATTTGAAGTGCATCCAGCGGTCGGCGTAAAAGTGCAAAAAATCACGACGCTAGAAAATGACATCGCGCTCAATCTGCAAGCCAAATCGATCCGCATCATCGCCCCCATTCCTGGGAAAGCGGCCGTCGGCGTCGAAATCCCCTCTCTCTATCCGCAAGAGGTGAGCTTTAAAGAGATGCTGATCTCCTATCAGCAAAACCCGCGTAAGTTCCATATCCCGGTCCTCCTCGGCAAAACGGTGACCGGCGAAAACGTGATGAGCGATTTGACCAAGATGCCCCACTGCATCATCGCAGGCGCTACCGGCTC
>CAZLDZ010000153.1:0-2237 GCA_964558435.1 uncultured bacterium | reverse complement strand
CGTGATGAAAGAAGGACACATTGTGCGCTCAGGGGGAGCGGCGCTAGCGCTTGAACTCGAGGAAAAAGGGTATACATGTTAGAGGTCCTAAAAGAGTGTTTTGAAAAAACTTCCTCTGACCCTCTCAACGTCCGCAAGGGCGCTTGGGAGCGTTTTCTAAAATTAGGCCTTCCTGACAAAAAACAGGAAGCTTTTCAATATGTGCCCCTGCGCGAATTTTACACGCACTCTTTTGCCCCAGCTCTTTACACGTCTCTTTCTCAAGAAGAGGTGATGCGCCATGTTTTACCCGAATGTAGAAAATCCTTTCTTCTCTTTGTCAACGGCATTTATAGTCCCGGCCTTTCTTCTCCGCCGTCTTCTGTGCACATCCAGTCTCTTGTCCAAGCAAAAAACATCTACGGCATGTTCTTGGATAAACGCTTTGCTAAAGTAGCAGAAGAAAAAGACCCCTTTACGCTGCTCAATTTTGCTCTGGGCGAACAAGGCATGTTTGCCTATCTTCCCCCTGGGATCCAACTTAACGTGCCGGTGCAGTGTGTGCACATCGTGACAGACAAGGCAAGTATGGTGCACCCGAGGCTGCATCTTTTCCTAGGAAAAGATGCAAAGCTTGAAGTGATCTCAACACTGCATACTCGTGAGGAAGCATGGATCAATAATGTTGTCGATGTGCACCTCGAAGAAGGGGCTCAAATGAAGACTTTAAGTTTTTTACAAGAAACGCACGCTTGGGTCTTTGAATCCATGCGCACCACACTAAAATCCCAGAGCAAGTTCCAAGGTTTGAGTGTCACAACAGGGGCAAAAATGCATAGACAAAGCATGGTTTTTTCTTTGGCAGGAGAAGGGGCAGAAGCCCACCTTCAGGGGATTGGCCTTCTTAAAGAAAATCACCATGCCCACACCCATATTTTGATGCGCCACGAGGCGCCGCATGCACATTCCAAGCAGCTTTTTAAAGGGGCACTTTTAGATCATGCGCAGATGAGTTTTGAAGGAAAAATTTTTGTACAAGATGTTGCCCAAAAAACAGAAGCCTATCAAAAAAGTGCCTATCTTCTTTTAGGAGAGCGCGCCCAGGCGTTCAGCAAACCCAATTTAGAAATCTTTGCCGACGATGTGAAAGCATCACATGGAGCCACTTTCGGGCAGCTGGACGCGAGTGCCCTTTTCTATTTGAAAGCGCGGGGAATTAATGACGCCGAAGCCAAAAGACTTCTTGTGAGTGCCTTTGCCCAAGAAATTGGCTTGGGAATCGATGCGCCCTCCTTGCGCGCATGCTTTGCAGCAATGCTCGAGAGATTTATATGAACTCTAGAGAAGATTTTCCTATCTTAAAAAACGCAAAAGATGGCCGCCCTTTAATCTATTTTGATACAGCCGCCACCGCACAAAAGCCCCAGTGCGTGATCGACGCTATTGCCCGTTTTTATCGAGAAGGCTATGCGACAGTGCACCGTGGAGTCTATAGCCTTTCTAGCCAAGCAACAGCGGATTTTTGCCAAGTCCGGGAGAAAGTGCGCGCATTTATCAACGCAGAGCATGCCGATGAAATTATCTTCACCAAAGGCGCAACGGAAGGGATTAATCTCGTCGCCGAGTGCTTTGGAAAAGCTTTTGTACACCGCGATGATGAGATCCTCGTCTTAGAAACAGAACACCACGCCAACATTGTTCCCTGGCAAAAAGTCTGTCAGGAGAGAGGGGCCCATCTTAAAGTGATTCCTGTGAATGACGCAGGGGAAATGGATGTAAATGCGTTTAAAAATCTTCTCTCATCACGTACAAGACTTGTTTGTGTGGCGCAGATTGCCAATGCCACAGGGGTCATCCATCCGGTTCGGGAAGTGATCCGTTTAGCGCATTCTCATCACGCGCGGGTACTTATCGATGGAGCGCAAAGCGCAGGTCATTTTCCTGTAGATGTGCAGGCACTTGGCGCCGATTTCTTTGTCTTTTCAGGGCATAAACTCTATGGCCCGACCGGAATTGGGATCCTTTACGGAAGAAAGAGCCTTCTTGAGACCCTTCCTCCTTATCAATGCGGGGGAGATATGATTGAAAAAGTGGCTTTTTCTGGGTCGACGTTTCAAAAGCCTCCCTTAAAATTTGAAGCCGGAACCCCGATGGTTGCCGAAGTGATGGGCATCGGCGCGGCCTTAGATTACATTGAAAGCCTGGGGGGCGAAATTATTGAAGCCTGGGAAGAAAACGTTATCCCGCATGCCACAAAG
>CAZLDZ010000152.1:0-2256 GCA_964558435.1 uncultured bacterium | reverse complement strand
GTGTAAGCGTTAGACCTGTCCCAGAAACTCTTCTAGATTGCTTGAAGCATCTTTTAGAGCTGTTTGGAAAGCGACCCGCTGCATCTTAGGGTGCATCACTGGAATCTCCGTCAGGTCAATGACCGCCATTAAAAGAGTTTTGCGCTCTTTTTCCATCTGAGGATGGTGCTTGCGGATCAGCTCAAGCGCCTGCGCAGAAAATTTCTCAATATCCTGACGCTCAGGTGTATAGCTATTTTGCTGCTGCATTTTTTCCAGCATTTGATCAATTTGGGATTTGATCCCGGCAAGCCCCTTAATAAGGGGGGATTCATTGCGTGCCATTGGGGAAGGCTGAGGTTGAGCCATATACAAACTCCTTGTGTATTTAAAATTTTAATTAACATAAAAAGGCTTTTTTTTAAAAGAAAAATCCTGTTAAAATCATTGGCCTATGTCATTAGCAAGGGTCGCAACCATAAGACCATTAATTATAATGATTTTAAATTATTATCCTCGTGCTCAATGGGCATGTGTTAATAAGCATTTTTTGGAGCAAGCCCGCATCTTAATGGTGAAAGCCGGGCAACAAATTGCTCAAGACCCTCTCGTCGGCCCGCGTTTCATTGAAGTTTGTAAAGACGCAAATCTAGATCCGAAGAATCCTGCATCCATCGCGCGGTGTTTGGGTTTGCTCCATCTTTCGCAGATTGAGGGTTTACCGGTAGAAGGACCTAGGAATATTAGACGGGATTACGGCGGTCTTTTTCATGCCCAGCGTTTTTTAGCAGTCGAAAATAGAGAGTTGCCGCATTACACGCATGGTCTAAATCAGCTTTGGCTTCAGATCCCTGGCGCTCCTGCTCTTCCTAGTGTAAAGGATCGTGTGGTTTGGATCCGGGATCCGAACAATGCTCCTGTTCTTGAACAGGTGACAGTCGCAACTTTGGATGCAATTCCCAGAGACATTGGGCGCTTTACGCATTTAGAATATTTAACTATCAAAGGTCATTGGCAGGGCACGTTTCCTTCTGCAATGAGGAAGCTGCACCAGCTGCAACGGCTGTATTTAAATCAGACAGCTTTGCGCGCGGCACCTGCCATTATTCAAGACCTTCCATCTATTGAGCTCGTCCAATTGCCCAGCAGTGTTACGCATATCTCAGATGAGGTGCTTGCGCACTACTGGAGGGGCTGGCAGCTGCATCTATGGGACGCTTTGAGAGAGGAATTGAAAGGAACCTATGATATCGCTGCGGGATACCTTCTCATGTGGGCCGATCCAGGTCATGTTCATCCTCCCTTTGCATTTTGGCTGCGCCAAAAGCTCTCCATTCCTTACATCCCAGCCGTGCGATTCATTGAAGCTTTTTTTAAGTGGTGCGGTTTTTCTCCCAACGCAGGAATCGTGACAACAATCATCGCCGTTTGTATGGGGATAGTAGTCTGTGGTATTAATGCCCCCATCATTCTCTACAATTTCTTCCTAGTGAAGGTGGTCATTCCTCTTGTCATGTGTGTGCGCCGAGCTCTGCAATAAAGCTGTACCGACTAAGGCGGCGGTTTCTGTGCGCAGGGTGTTGTCGTGCAAGCGGATTCCCAAAACGCCTTGCTTTTCTAAAAATGCATGTTCTTGTTCGGTAAAGCCTGCCTCGGGGCCCACGCAGAAAAAGTCTGCGGAACAGAGGGAGCTCTCTTTTTTGCGCACATCGCCAAAGACCCCTTTTCCGTGCAAGGGCACCTGAGACAAGTGGGAAAAAAAGGCGATTTTTGGCAAGTCGAGCCGTCCACACTGTTTGAGTGCAGAAATGGTGAGCTTATGCAAGCGTGTAAGTTGGGCCTCTGGTAGCGTCTTTTTTTCGCTTTTTTCTGCGGGAAAAAGATGAAATGTCGTCACGTTGAGCTCGGTCCCTTTTTCGATGACCCAATCGAGGAGTTGGGGGCGGATGAGAGCTTGGACGAGCGTAAAAGGCTTTTTTGTTTTGCCTTCGGTAACAGAAATGATTTTGATGTGCGCATGCGTTTTGTGGATGCTGAGAATGCGCGCGCTGGCAAGCTTGTTATGTCCATTCACCAGTTCAAGAGTGTCGTTTTCTTGGGCGCGCATCACACGCATAAGATGCATGAATTCATCGCCTGACAGCGACACTTCTCCTTCTAGAGGCGCATCTACGAAGTAGCGGGCACAAGGCATATTGTCTCATGTAAACGTTGTGGTTCAATTCTACAGACTTTTTGAACGGCGAGTCTTTTAATGTGTGCTGTGCGTTGTTGTGA
>CAZLDZ010000151.1:0-2273 GCA_964558435.1 uncultured bacterium | reverse complement strand
TTTTCTTTATTGCAGGAAAGCTTATTTTATAATAAAATAATTGTGTTTATTAACCCTAATTAAGGAGTAATTATGTCAGCACCAGCAGGTTCCCCAAGTATTCGTACCCTTATCCTAAATGACGCAACTGAACACCATTTTCAGATTCAGGCTTTTTTTGGGGAGACTCCTGCCGAGCCGGATAATTCCCTGCCGACTGTACAACGCCGTATAGCAGACGTTGTAGTCCGTGCGCTGGTTGCCTCAAAGTCAATGAGTGGTTGGGGTGGAACTACTAGCGAAGCCTTTATTCAAGAACAAATCAAAGCAAAACTTAATCAGATGGATACTTTTGCCCGCACAGGTGAAAGAATTCATATTAATTATGTTTGGAATGATACCAGCCAAATGAGTTGCTACAGCCCTCAAGTATCGCTTGCGGATATTAAGCTTTACGCCAATTTTCAAGGCTATCAGTTCCAGCATACTTCCACAGACGATACGACAGGCAAACGTTACTCAAAAATCACAGGAACAATCACACGCGAGGAAGCCGCGGCAATTGTGAAAGCCGAAACTCAGGCAAGCGCTTCTACAAGCGCAGCTTCAGCTGCCCCAGCTTCTAGTGCTGCTGGCGCCGGCGACCAGAAAAGTAATTCTTAAAAAACCCTGGGCCCACTAGCAAGCGGGCTCTATAAAAGGATGAGTTATGACACAAATGATGGATACATGCGGTAAGGGCTGGATTGGGTGCCCTGTTGAGTTTACAACCCAGGGGGACGATCTGCTTAGACCAGCTGCATTAAAAGCAGTAACTAAAATGGTAGAGCAGCTTCTGAGGGAAGGAAAAAAGGTGCGCACCGATGAGAAAATCCGCTATATATCTGAGGATACGGGCACGGTGTTTACATTCACAATCGAGGAAATTCAGCAAGCGATGGGGTCTCGGGCTGCTTCTGCACCAGACGCACAGAAAAATTCTTAAAAACAGCTGATTTAATGACAGGGCCTGCATGTGGCAGGCCCCGCGCTTTTTTTCTAGCGTTTCTTTCTGGCGCGGATCCAGATGAGGCCGCCGACGACAATAAAGACAACGCCGCCTACTAATAGTGTTGTGACGATGGTGTCGTATTTGCCGAGTTTTCCTTCTATCACACCGCTTGCTGTTTTGCCGAAGGGTTTATCGGAAAAAGGCGAAGTGATTGCCCCGATGCCCTCTTTGGCGCGTGAGAGGCGACCGCGGGCATTGAGTCCATAAATGGTCATCACGATACCTAGGATCAGAATGACTGCACCGATGATTTTTTTCTTTTGCATACTACTCCTTTTAATAGCTCTGTGAATCTAGTCGGACCTTCCCTCGGAAGACCTTGAATAGATAAGACAGATAAAAGAAGCTTAGGGGTATTCCTGTCAAGGCCACAAGTGTGAGAACGAAAAGGGCTGTCTTGGTGACGGAGCAGTTGTAGAGGGTCATGGAAAAGGCTTCGCCGAGGGAGGAACGTGCAAGGTAGGGGAAGGTTCCGATGGCGAAGAGGACGAGAAGAAACACGATGGCAAGGCAAGAAGAGAGAAAGGCCCAACCATCTCGATTTTTCCTGACGGCATAGGGGATCCCGATGATTGAAAGAAGGCTTAAGAGGGGAAACACGAGAAGAATGGGGTTTTCTAAAATGGGTTTGGTCATGTGGGGGTGGTAGATGAAGGTTGCAAGCGTTGCCTGGAGCCAAAATACAAAAAAGAGGGCAATGAGTTTTTTGGCCCATCTGCGCACTCTTATCTGAAAGTGGCCTTCGGTTTTCATGAGAAGATAGATGCTGCCGTGCATGGCAAAGAGAGAAAGCGCAAAACACATGATCAAAATCGGGTAGGGAGTGAAGAGGTTGAGCATGCCCCCTTCGATGTAGGCTAGGTTGTTGATCGGAAGGCCTTGGATCAGATTTCCTAACAGGATACCAAACATGATAGCAAGAAGGAGGGAAGAGCCAAAAAAGCTTACATCCCAAATTCTGCGCCAGGTTTTTTCTGGGCGCTTGCTGCGGAATTCGACGGCAGCTCCGCGCAACATGTACCCAAAAATGAGGCACATCACAGGGGTGTAAAAGCCGGACATCAGGGTGCCAAACGCTTTGGGAAAGCCGGCAAAAAGCACGCCGCCTCCAATGACGATCCAGGTTGTGTTGCCATCCCAAACAGGACCGATGGCGTTGATCATAAGCCTGCGTTCTTGATCGGTTTTTGAGAAAAGGTAAAGGCTTCCAACACCTAGATCAAATCCATCAAGCGTTGCATAG
>CAZLDZ010000150.1:0-2543 GCA_964558435.1 uncultured bacterium | reverse complement strand
AAAAATCTGCGCAGCCTTCTTGCATATTCTCTCAATCTTATTTTAAATCACTATATGTCCTTCGAAGTGATTCTAAAACCTGTGAAAAAATCCTTCAAAAATCAAAGTTTTTGACTAGTGGGATAGGTTCTTTTAACTGCATAATTTCAATATAATTACCAACAGGATCGATCACATCAAAACGATAGCAATAAGGAACGGCAACATCTTCTTTGATTTGCGCACCTTTTGCTACAAAATGCTTTCGTGCAATTTCGATATCACCAACTTCAAGCGCAAAATGCCTTGCAATACCTACCTTGATAAAAGGTGGAGTTAAATCCACGTGCAAACGAATGTTTGGTTGGTCATACCAAATCACTCGATATTTTTGATCTAATGCAGGGGGATGGGGAATTTCTTTAAATCCCATGACCTCCTCATAAAACCAACGGATTTTTTTCTCCTCCTCTTGAGGCGCCCCTATTGTGATATGATTGATACGATCAAATTTCATAAAACTCCTAAAATAATTCGATGCCCATCAGGGTCTATTAAAAGCTTAGGCTTCTCTTTGCCTTCAAGCACTGTGCATACGGCAGCAAGATCGTTTGTTTGCATCTCTTTTGGAGCCGGGCGTCCACCTTGTGGTTCCAAATACTCTAAAAATTCAAGACCCATTGTGCCTTCAAAACGCAAGCCCGTGATGTGCACCTTGGCACCAGGAACTCCGCTGAGCTTTTCTTGCGTGATGCCGTAATTTGTGCTCTCGCCTACTTTCTTTAAACCTAAAGAGGCATAGAATTTCAAGCTTTTCTCGGTGTTTGAGATGGTAATTGCCGTGTGGTCGATGCCCAAAAAAAGACCCGTTTTTGCCTGCCAGCATTCGAGGCCAAGGCCGCGCGGAAAATAAATCAACTCAAGAGGATGGCCTTCTGGTGAACGGAAATAGTAGGCTTGTATGCCTGCGGCAGGAGTGTTCCACTCAGGAATGACTTGGGGACTTTCTGAGATGCCTTTTAAGTGGGCAACCTTTTGGTAGGCTTTGTTCATATCGGAAACAACGATAGCAATGTGCTGAAAGTACAAATCATTCCCACGCACATCTTCTGGATAAGGCTTTCCTTTTTCGTGAGGCTCAAAAAGATAAACCTGTTCATTTCCTAGACGAAGTGTGCAATATTTTCCCTCTTCGCGAGAAAATTCCTGGATTTTTGTAAATTCCAAAATGTCGCAAAAAAAACGCTCCATTTTTTGCGCGTTATGAACAGGAAAAAGCACACTACATCTTTTTAAGGACATTGCCGACTCTTAATGCATTTGCCATAATCGTAAGGGCCGGATTGACGCCTCCGCTCGAGGGAAAAAAACTCCCATCCACCACGTAAAGGTTGTCCAGGTCGTGGGCCTTACAGTTCAAATCCAACACAGAGGTCTTAGGGTCTTTGCCAAATCGGCATGTGCCGACCTGGTGTGCGACGGCTCCAAGCGGCATCGGTTTATGAAGAGTGATTGTGGGCTCGATCGCATGAATGAGTTTTTTCAGCTTTTTTACAAGCTGGCGGTGCCCTTCCACGTTGTTCGGCGTGTAGTGCAGCGCAATGTTGCCCCCGGGTGTCAAGACTACACGGTTTTCAGGATCAGGAAGGTCCTCGGAGGAGAGCCACCACCCGATACTATGTCGTGCGATTTTTTCTAATAAAAATGTGGGTGTCAATGCAGGAGCGCCCCCTTCGAGCATCTCTTTTTTTACATTGCCAAGTAGCTGGATATGACCGAGAGGATATTCCCAATCTGGAGCATTAAAATAAAAATCGTTTAAGCCAAAAGTCTTTTGATAAACGGAACGGTTGGGGGTTTTATGGAGGGAAAGGACGATGCTATTGTTATGACACATGTAGTTCCTGCCAACAAGACCCGAGCTATTGGCTAAATTCGAGCGCAAAAGAAGGGAAGCTGAATTGATAGCACCGCAGGAGATGATCAGGGTTTTTGCCTGCAAGATCTCCTCTTTTCCTCCTCGCTCAATGATCACACGCTCAACCTTTCTGCCCGAGGCTTCTAGACGCAGGGCTTTGGCATTTGTCAAGAGTTTTACGTTGGGGTATTTCAAAGCGGGTTTAATGCAGGTAATTTCTGCATCGGATTTGGCATCGACAAGACAAGGATAACCATCACAGGTGTCGCAGCGGATACAAAGGCTATTTTCCCGCTCTTTTTCATTGAGGCGCAAAGCAAGAGGAAGAGGAAAAGGATGGTGTCCCTTCTTTTTTAGCTCTTCGTAAATCTTTTTCAAAGGCTCTTCATGCATGAGGGCAGGAAAAGGATACGGCTCCCTTTCTTCTGGCTCACTTGGATCGCTTCCCCGTTCTCCGTGCACGCCATACAGCTTTTCTGCTTCTAAATAATAAGGCTGAAAATCTGTGTACTTGAGCGGCCACGCAGGAGAGATACCCCCATGGTGTTTCAATTCTTCGAAATCCTCTTTGCGGAAGCGCAAAAGCGCTGCACCAAAAACTTTGGTATTCCCGCCTACACAGTAGTACATCCCCGGCCCAAATGGT
>CAZLDZ010000149.1:0-2562 GCA_964558435.1 uncultured bacterium | reverse complement strand
GTTGAAAGCATCTAAACGCCAAGCCTCCTTCAAGATAAAGTATCCCTATGAGACTACCGGAAGACTACCGGTTTGATAGGTTGGATGTGTACGCACAGTAATGTGTTTAGCTAACCAATACTAATCAGTCCATTGGCTTGATTTTTTTTCTTTATTACGCTGGCCCATCTCTTAGCTTGCTAAGAGAGACGCCAGCGAGCAAACGCGCCAGCCCAAACACAATTTGGGTGTGAAGCCAAAAGCTTCTTAAGCGCCATTTTTTGTTCGTGAGCCATTTGTGCTTAAAGGACAGCTGATTCTTCTTGGTGACCATAGAGCGGGGGAAATACCTGATCCCATCCCGAACTCAGAAGTCAAGACCCGCATCGCCGATGGTACTATGCACAAGAGTATGGAAGAGTAGGTCGTTGCCAAGATTTTTTCACGACCCTAACTAGAAATAGTTAGGGTCTTTTTTTTGTCCCGAGATCAAACAAAAAAGCTGCAGAGTTAGCAGCCATTATATGTCAAAGCCGCTGTAGCCGTATAGGCTCGTAAGTGTGTCGAAACTCACAGGCTCAAGTGCTGGTGAGTGCACCAAATTGTCGAGTGTTGCTATCTGCTCTGAGAAATCTAAGCCATAGCCATCTTTGAAAAGTTCCTGAATGGTACGAGGGGTCACTTCAAAAATATCTTCTGGAGGGAAGACCATTACACGCTCTCCATTCTGTCGAGTTGTCCACGTATTCCATTTAAAAATGGGTTCGGGTTCTTGTTGTACTAGATCTTCTTTTAGGCGCAGATAAAGAGCGCTAGCAAGAAGATAGGGGTGCTCTTGTTTGAATGCAAAGACGTCTGCAACTAATAAACAACGATTCCTCGTCTTAAAATCCGTACCTGTTGGCTTAATCGTCATAATGTTTTTGTTCCCATGCAAACTATGGTGTAGCCCATCTTTTCTCAAGAGAAGAACATTGTCGCAAAGGTGCCCGCGAACAAGAGCAAAAAAGAGAACAGAAACCGCTCGGGCAAGCAGCTGCCATGAAGGAAGCTCGCAATTGCAGATATGTGCCCAAAGCTCATGAGCAGGACGCGTGACGACGATGGTACCAGGTTCATACAACGAGGCTGTAACTGCCATAATAATACTCCTTAGTTAGGTTAGGAGGCGTCTATTATAACAAAACTTATTGTTTAATAATATGGTAATTTTTTAGTTTAAATAAAAAAGCCGCAGAAAAACTGCGGCTTTTTTTCTATAGCGAAAAATTATTTAAATTTACTCGCGAGAGAAACGATCCCGTCTTCCTTCACCGGATCCCCAGCCACCACCGCCGCCACCGCGACGCTCTCTACGCTCGCCGGAAAAAGTACGCTCACGTTTTTGCTCGGGGCGTGCTTCGTTGACGATCAGAGTGCGGCCGTTAAACTTCATGCCGTTCACTGCTTCAATGGCTTTTTGTGCTTCATCAGCATCTACCATCTCCACAAAACCGAAGCCTTTGGATTGACCTGTAAATTTGTCGGTAATGATGCGTACAGACGCAATCGTTCCATACTGAGAGAAGAGGTTTTGGAGTTCCTCTTCAGTCACACTGTAGGGAAGGCTTCCAACATAAAGTTTCTTATTTGCTGCTTGATTCATAACAAAAAAAATCTCCTTAAAAATTCAAAAAATAAATGCGTTGATGCGGGGATTCCTAAACTAGGGAAGACACGAAATCAACAACGTATTCGATTGTAACAGAATGAAGTACCTTTGTCCAACAAATCCACAAGTCATTAGAAATAAAAAACTTAATATACTATATAGAATTTATTTTAATCCCAGCAAATTCCTGGGTGTACGCCTTAAAGCGCTCATACAACTTTAACGTTTTTTCTCCTGGGGATTTTTTTAGAGGGACCCCATCAATCGAAGAAAGGGCCATGATTTCCCGGTTGCTTGAAGTCAGAAATGCTTCCTCGACTTCAGGAAGTTCCTCATAGCGTAGCGCGCGTCTTTCGACGGTAAAGTCATCTTCGGCCAGGCGCAAAACAACCCTCTGCGTGATGCCGACAAGCACATCTTCCGATGTGCATGAAATGAGCGTCTGTCCTTGGATGGCAAAAAAGTTGCTCGCGGTCGCTTCCAGAATTTCCCGCTTATCGTTTAAAAACAGCGCTTCCTGAGCACCTTGCGCCTTGGCTTCTTGTAGCGCCTGCATCGCTGCGATATAACTTGTCGTTTTGCTCGAAGGACACGTCCGTTTTTGTGTGCTCGTTGCAGCAGGGATTCCACGGTCATACCATTCTTGTGGAAAAGGTTTAAAAGGGTAGGCAAGGACGATAAGGTTGGAGATGTGCCCTGGAGTGAATTGGTCTTCACTGATCCCGGCTGTGAGAATGATTTTTATCCCTAAATCTTGGATAGCACCCTCGAGTAAAGTAAAAATGATTTTCTCAACCTCATCCGGAGAACAAGGGAGCTGCAACCCAATTTTTTGTGCCGACTGCTTGAGCCGCTCTAAATGCTCTTCTAGGTGAAAGGGGATGCCGTTATAGGTGCGCAAATAATCGAATACGCCAAGACCGCGCAGAAGC
>CAZLDZ010000148.1:0-2563 GCA_964558435.1 uncultured bacterium | reverse complement strand
ATAAATCCTGCTTATCAGGAAAAACCCCGAAGAAAAATAACAGGATGACAGGATGTAACTTTATGGGACTCTTCACTCTTCATCCTATCCATCCTGACATCCTGTTATTTTTTTCTTAGACCGTTGACTTATGCAATGGTCTCAAGATCTTTAGCCTTGAGTTGTTTTTCCTGCTTTAATACACTGCGCATTTATGAAGCTTCTGATTGCGACAGTTCTTGCATTCTCGTGCATTTTTGCGGCGGAGCCTAAAAAAGAAGAGGCGAATGGAAGCGCGCAGGCGCCTATTTCTTCTGCAGAAAACATTTCGAAAGCTTTCACGTACGTGGCAAAAAAGGCGATCCCTGGCGTCGTGTTCATCAAAGGCCAGATGAATGGATCGGAAGATCTGAATGAAACAGCGCCTGACGGCTACCAAAATCCCTTCGATTACGAAGAATTTTTCAATCGCTTTTTTGGCGGACCGTCTCCGCGCGGGCGGATGCCTCAGCCCCCACAAATTAGTCAGGGCTCTGGTTTTCTTGTGAGCCCCGACGGCTACATCATGACCAATGCCCACGTCGTCAAAGGCGCCGACAAAATGTCGGTCATTTTGAACGATGGGCGCGAACTCGACGCCACCCTTGTAGGACTCGATTCTCACACCGATATCGCCATCATTAAAATCGATGGCAAAGATCTTCCTTTTCTTTCTTTGGGTGACTCTGATGCGATGGAAATCGGCGAATGGGTCGTTGCCATCGGCAGCCCCTTCCAGCTCGAAGCCTCGCTCACTGTGGGGGTAGTCAGCGCCAAGGGAAGACAAAATTTACGCATCACCGATCTTGAAGATTTCATCCAGACCGATGCTGCCATCAATCCCGGTAACTCGGGCGGTCCTCTTCTCAACCTTCAAAGCGAAGTGATCGGCATCAATACAGCGATTGTGTCGCGCACAGGGGGCTACATGGGCATCGGATTTGCGATTCCGAGCAACATGGCCAAAAACATCATGACACAGATCATCAGCAACGGTTCTGTGACGCGTGGGTTCTTAGGCGTATCTCTACAACCTGTCGACAAAGATATCGCCGACGCATTTGGCCTGGAAAAAGCCGAAGGAGCACTCGTATCTGAAGTGGTCAAAGACTCCCCTGCGGATAAAGCGGGGCTAAAACAGGGCGACATCATCCTTGAATACAACAACAACCCTGTAAAATCTCTAGGCGGATTCCGCAACGAAATTTCTCTGATGGCTCCCGGGTCCAAAATCAATCTCAAAGTCAGCCGCAAAGGAAAAATCGTCCCTGTCACTGTGACCTTGGGATCAGCCTCCACCGATAAACTTTCTACTGGGGGCACTGTCTCTAAACTTGGCCTCGAAGTCGAAACTCTCACGCCTGAAAAAGCACGAGAGCTTGGCTACACAAAAGGTGAAGAAGGTGTCGTCATCACCCGCATCAAGCCCGGCTCCATCAGCGCACGCGCTGGCCTGCGTCCCGGCTTTTTGATCCAAGGGATCGACCACAAAAAGATCACGAACGTGAATGAATTCAACGAAGCCCTGAATGAACTCGGCAACAAAAACCGCGTGCTTCTCCTCGTGCGTCAGGGAACCATGACCCGCTTCTACTCGATCAAACTCGACTAACCTTTTTTAGGCTCTTTTGGCCCGCTGAAAGAAGATCGAAAGAGCGCCGCCCAGAATCACCAGGAGCGACCCGACGACCGTGTAGAAGTCAGGGATTTTTGCCCAGACGACCCACTCTAGAAGCGCAGTGAATACAATCACCATGTAAAAGAGAATGCTCGCCACCGTCACATGGATGAGCATGCAGGCGTATGTAAACGCCGCTAGGCTCACAAAATAGCAAAATCCCGTAAAAAGAAATGTCCCCCAAACCGCTGCGGGAAACGGATACCACACCCACGGAAGGGGCAGCGCCGCAATCAACGTCGCCAGCGTCAGAAAGTAGAACAAAATGCGGTGGAGCGGCTCGGTTTTAGAAAGCTTGCGGATGCTTGCCCACGCAAAAGCCATCAATACCCCCGATAAAAGCCCTATCATCATCGCCGGATTAAAAATCCCCGTTCCGGGTTTCAGAATGAAAGCAATGCCCACAAGCCCAAAAAGAGCGGCAATCCAGATCTTATGATTGAGCGGATCTTTTAGCCAAAAATAGGCGATGAACGGCACAAAAAGCGCTGCCGTATTGTTGAGCATGATCCCATCCACAAGAGGAATAAATTTTAATGCCATCACAAAGGCTAAAATGAACCCCCAACCAAAAAGTGCGCGCAATAGGTGAACTTTAAAATGTGCGGTTTTTAGACTCTTAATCCCCTTTTTTAAAACAAATGGTAAAACTAGAACCCAGCTCACCAAAAATGTACAAAAAGTCAGTTGGAAAAAAGAGACACCCGCTTCGCGTTCCCCCTTGACGAACAACCCGTACAAGGCGTAAAACAAACTCGCAACTAGGGTCATGCAAATGCCCAAAAACTCTTTTTTCATACAAACCTCTTTTATATACACAAATTAATTGAAAAATCGATTTTTGGCTACGTCGATCAGCCACTGACT
>CAZLDZ010000147.1:0-2606 GCA_964558435.1 uncultured bacterium | reverse complement strand
GCTTTTTTAGCCGAGTACCCTGTGCGCGTTTTTTCTCTTTCTTTGCCTTTCCATGATGGAGAGATCCCTCCCACAGAAGCCCTCACCTTTTGGGCACAAAAAATCCGTGAAAATCACAACATCCTCCAAGAGTTCGTAGAAAAAGTGGAACATGCCTACAACTTTCTCAAAAGCAAAAATGCCTTTGTGCACAATCAAGTTGCAGTTGGTGGCTTGTCGCGCGGTGCTTTCATCGCAGCCCATGTCGCAGCAAAAATCCCTGAAATCCCCACCCTTTTAGGATTTGCGCCCTTGACAGAACTCACCTTTGCCAAAGAATTTGAAAATTTAAAAGAGCACACTCTTGCCCAAAGATTGGGACTCCACACTCTCATCGATTCCCTGACAGCAAAAACTGTGCGTTTTTATATCGGCAACGTCGATACGCGTGTCGGCACTTCACTTTGTTTCCAATTCATCCATGCGCTTTCCCTTGCCTGCTACCAACAAGGCGTCCGCTCCCCTCCCATCGAACTCATCATCGGACCTTCGATCGGCAACCAAGGGCACGGCACTTCTAAAGAAGTCTTCGAAAATGGCGCCCTCTGGCTCGCCCAAAAATGGGGGCTTACATGACCGACCTCTTCATCTTTGCAGGAGAAGCAAGCGGCGATCTTTTAGGATACGAACTTCTCACCGCCCTACCACAACATCTGAACATCGCAGGCGTCGGCGGCCCCAAAATGCGCAGCGCAAATTTTCATGCAATCCTTCCCATGGAAGATTTCCGCGTCATGGGATTTGTCGATGTTTTTTTTGCCCTTCCTAGGCTCCTGAAAAAACTTGTCCTCCTGCGCCAAAAAATCCTCGAGATGAACCCCCAAGTCGTGCTCTTGATCGACTATGCCGAATTCAATTTACGCCTTGCTGAAAGTTTGCGCAAACATGGCTACACGGGAAAAATCTGCCACTTTGTCTGTCCCTCCGTCTGGGCCTGGGGAAAAGGCCGCATCCCGCGCATGGCCAAAAATCTGGATCTTCTTCTCACACTTTTTCCTTTCGAACCTCAATTTTTCGCGCACACCAAGCTCACAACCCGTTACGTCGGACATCCTTTGGCCGAACGCATTGCTAAAACCTCTTACGACCCCAATTTTCAAGTGCCAGGCAAATGCGTGGCTATTTTCCCCGGGAGCAGAAAAAAAGAAATCTTAAGAAATCTCCCCAAACAACTCAAAGTCGCACAAAAACTTGCGCAAGAAAACCCCGATCTCTTTTTTGGCATTTCAGTGGCCGATCAGGCGTTTGTTCCCCTAGTCAAACAATCAGGCTTAAATGCCGAGCTCATCCCGCCTGAAAAAACCTACGACCTCATGAAAGCAGCCCACCTTGCCATCGCCAAATCGGGTACCGTCACACTCGAACTCGCTCTTCATCATGTCCCCACCGTCGTGACATACGCCATCTCTCCCCTGGATCTTTTCATCGCAAGATCCCTGCTAAAAATCGACCTTCCCCACTACACCCTCGTCAACATCATCCAAGAAGAAGAGGTCTTTCCCGAACTTTTTGGCCCCCATTTTACCGAGGAAAACCTCTTCGACAAAGTCACCCATTTCTTAGAAGATGATCAGGCCCGAAAGAAGTGCCAGGAAAAGTGTCAGGAACTCGCTAGGACTTTGGGAGAAACATGCGCCAAAGAGGAAGCCGCACGCGCAATCCTAACTCTTATCAAGTAAAATATTTATTATATAGTTATTCTAGTTGCATTTTTTAAATAACTATAATAAAATATTTTTCATGTTTATTATTGAAAACTTTGCCAGGTCGTTTGTTTGGGATTATCAAACCGCCATTCTCCCCGCGACCTTATATAGTGATGAGACCGTTGTGTAATTCAGCACGTTCGGAAAAATTAGGCCATTTCAACGCCTTTTTCTTGATGTACACAGTTGCATCGGCACTTGAGTGCCTGCGCGATACAAGATTATGCGCAAAAACATAATGTTTGTGTGCATAATCTTACATAACAGCAAAAACGTTTTTCATCCCTTTGTCGCGCAAGAGGCGCACGAGGCGGCTTGCGCGCGCGCCGCTTTGACAGAAGAAGGCGTAGCGTTTTGCTGGATCAAGGCTGTTTTCTGAAAATGCGCTCATCGGCATCTTTAGAGCTCCTTGTTGCCAGACTTTCATCCCCTCTTCATGGAGTTCGCGGATGTCGACAAGCACGGTTTCGGCTGTGAGCTCATCGGGAGTGATTTCCCAGGCTTCACGCTCATTTAAGGTGTGAATCTGTGGCGCTAGGCCGCACAGAGGACAGGTTTCTTTGCGGGAAAATGTGATTGTCCTTTGCATGTAAAAAACAAGATCGGAAAAGAGAATTTCTGAGCTGCCTAATGTGGGCATCTGGAGGAAAAATTTGAGCGCTTCCATCGCTTGCAAAATGCCAAAGTAGCCGGGCAAAGGGCCGATGCCGCCGACTTGTTGGCATGTGCCGACGCACCCTTCTTGGGGCACTGCGTCCCAGAGGCAGCGCAAGCACGCATCACCACGAGACGGAAGATAGGTTTGCAGCTGTCCTTCGAACTGGTAGATGCTGGCCCGCACAACAGGTTTCTTAAAAAGAA
>CAZLDZ010000146.1:0-2643 GCA_964558435.1 uncultured bacterium | reverse complement strand
CTCGCAGACGAGCGCCGGAGGCGCGTGGAGGGGCTGTGTACCACACGCCCCTCCGTCGAGGATGCAATTTATCAAAGCGAGATGAGGCGCAAGGGGGTCGCAGGGGACACGGACATGCAATGCCGTGTCACCCGACATGTCTATTTCAAATAGCAATAAAAATTCTTATTTTATTTCCTGAATTTTCCATGAGGAAAATTCAGGAAATAAAAAAAACCCAGGGGAACTCCCTGGGGTTTTTTTGACGACTTCTGCAGTGACTTAGTAGTCGCTGTCGCCCATGCCGTGGCCGCTGTGGGCGGGGGTGGCTTTGTCTTCGGGCTCGTCGGTGATGATCGCTTCTGTGGTGAGGAGGAGAGAAGCGATGGAAGCGGCAAGCTCGATGGCGAGGCGCACGACCTTTGTGGGGTCAACGACGCCCATTTTGAGCATGTTGCCAAACTCTTCGGTTTGGGCATTCCAGCCATCGTATGTGCCCATTTGGGTGACTTTTTGCACGATGATTGCGCCTTCTTTTCCGGCGTTTTCTGCGATTTGTTTTAAAGGAGCGTTAATGGCTCTGATGAGGATTTCTACGCCGATTTTTTCATCTCCTTTCAGGGAAGCTGCAAGCTTCTCAAGAGCAGGGATGCAGCGGATGAGAGCGACCCCACCGCCTGGAAGAATTCCTTCTTCTACGGCAGCTTTTGTCGCATGAACGGCGTCATCGACGCGGTCTTTGATCTCTTTCATTTCGACTTCTGTTGCAGCTCCTACGCGAATAATCCCTACGCCGCCTGCAAGTTTTGCAAGACGTTCTTGGAGTTTTTCGCGGTCGTAATCAGAAGTGCTCTCTTCAATTTGGCGTTTGATGAGGGCTATGCGCTCTTGGATCGTCGCTTTTTTCCCTGCGCCTTCAACAAGAGTTGTCTCTTCTTTTTTCACGACAATTTTTTTCGCTTTGCCGAGCATGTCGAGTGTGACGGTCTCAAGTTTAATGCCGAGATCTTCGCTGATGAACTGTCCGCCGGTAATGATGGCGATATCTTGCAGGATCGCCTTTCTGCGGTCGCCAAAAGCAGGCGCTTTGACGGCGCACACTTTCAAGCCACCACGGAGTTTGTTCACGACGAGGGTTGCGAGCGCTTCACCTTCGACATCTTCAGCCAGAATGAGTAGGGGTTTCCCGCTTTCTGCAACGGCTTGTAAGATGGGGAGAAACTCTTTCATTCCACCAATTTTTTTCTCGTAAATGAGAATGAACGCATCTTCTAAAATGCATTCTTGTGCTTCTGCGTTGGTGACGAAATAAGCGGATAGGTAGCCGCGGTCGAAATTCATCCCTTCAACAACGTCTAGGGTTGTTTCAAAGCCTTTTGCTTCTTCCACAGTGATGGTGCCATCTTTTCCTACACGCTCCATGGCTTTGGCAATGATTTCACCAATTTCGGTGTCGCCGTTGGCAGAGATTGTCGCGACCTGCGCGATTTCTTTGCGATCTTGGGTGGGTTTGGAAAGGGATTTCAGGCCCGCAGTGATTTCTTTCACAGCTTTTTCAATACCGCGCTTGATCTCCATCGGGTTTGCGCCTGCAGTGACGTTGCGAAGCCCTTCGCTGTAGATTGCTTCGGCAAGCACAGTAGCGGTCGTTGTTCCATCGCCAGCTTTGTCAGCTGTTTTGTTTGCGACTTCTTTGACCATCTGAGCGCCCATGTTTTCATGCTTATCTTCAAGTTCAATTTCTTTAGCGACAGTCACGCCATCTTTCGTGATTTTTGGAGAGCCGAACTTTTTATCGATCACAACATTGCGCCCTTTGGGGCCGAGTGTGACTTTTACCGCGGAAGAGAGGGTGCGAACGCCTTTTAAGATTTTTTGGCGCGCATCTTCGCGAAACTTAATATCTTTTGCAGCCATGATTTTCTCCTTAAAATTAAATTACTCTACAATTGCAACAATATCATCGGCGCGAAGAATGACGAAATCTTCGTTATCGAGCGTCACTTCTTGGCCGGAATATTTGTCCATTAAAATGGTATCGCCTACTTTGACTCCTACAGGGATGAGTTTTCCGTCTTTATCGGTATTTCCTGGGCCGACGGCAACGACTTGTGCGGTTTCTTGCTTTTTCTTTGCCGTATCAGGCAGAATAATTCCGCCTTTGAGTTTTTCTTCTTGTTCTAAGCGTTTTGCGAGAACGCGGTTTCCAAGAGGTTTTAATGTGATTTTTTTTGCTGTTTGCTGTGCCATGTGTTACCTCCATAGGTTTTTAGGAAATTGCCATTGTAAGAGAAAGGGGGATTTTATTGCAACTATTTAGCACTAAGCTAAAGAAAGTGCCAAGTGGTGTAAAATCTTGACTTCATGTTATGAGGGGGGTTATGCTACCTAGTTTGTAAAAATTAAAATTGGAATTTTATGGTTTCTGCTGTGCAACCGCCTCTAGAAGAAGAAAAAAAGACCCCAATGAGGGAGGAGATTCCCCTGGAGGACCGTTGGAATGTGGAATCTTTATACCCATCGCAGGTCGCTTGGGAAGGCGATTTGAAGAAATGGGGAAGAGAGGAGAAAAAACAGCAGGGGCGGTGGCCTGAGATTCTGTCCTTTAAAGGGAGGATTCAGGAGGGGGTGGAAACTCTTTCTTCACTTTTGAAAACAGTCTTT
>CAZLDZ010000145.1:0-2659 GCA_964558435.1 uncultured bacterium | reverse complement strand
ACGGTGCACGTAGGCAAACCCACCCCTTGGGGTCCATGGAATTTATGTGCGGAAAAAACGAGGGCGCTTACACCTTGTGGAATGGAAAAATCATCCTTTCCTAAAAGGGCTACCCCATCGACTAAAAAGGGGATCTTGTGTTTGTGCAAGGCACAAGCGATTTCGTTTAAGGGGATTTTTACCCCCGTTTCGCTGTTGGCTGCAGAGAGCACCACGAGACGTGTAGCAGGCGTGATGGCGCGCTCGACCTGATCTGAGCTCACAAATCCTTTTGTCCCTGCAGGAAGGTAGGTGACCGATAGGCCCTTTGCTTCTAAAAATTTCACGGTTTGATACACCGAGGCATGTTCAATATCCGAAGTGATGAGGTGGCCTCGCATGTCTTTCGAAAAAAAACCGCGCAGCAATGCATTGAGCGATTCTGTTGCGCCAGAAGAAAAGACAATTTCGTTCTCGCGCACGTTTAGAAGATCTCCGATTGTTTTGCGCGCAAAAACAAGCCGCTTTTTTGCTTCTTGGCCAAACGCATGCATGGAGGAAGGGTTTGCAGGAGGAGAAGATAGCTCTTCAAGCATCACACGAATGACTTCAGGGTCAACCTGTGTTGTGGCTGCATTATCCAAATAAATTTTCATAAATCATAAAATTTTTACAATTACGATTGTAATATTATCACTTCCCCCATTTTCTTTGGCGGATTTTATTAGTTTATGTGCTCCTTCTTTGACATCTGAAGAACTTGAAAGAATGACTTGGATCTCTTCAAAAGAAAGCTCATCTGTAAGTCCATCTGAGCAGATGAGATAGATATCACCGGATTGGAATTTTTCAATCTCGATCGAGGGCTCTATCCGCATTTGGGTGCCGATCGCGCGTGTGATAATATTTTTTAATGTGTAGGTGGAAGCTTGTCTTTCATGCAGTTTTCCCTTCACCAGAAGTTCCTGCCTGAGTGAGTGATCTAGGGTCAGTTGGGAAAGTTTTGCCTTTCTTAGTCTGTAGATTCTACTGTCTCCTACATGCGCAATGATGGTGTTTTTTTCATCAAACCAGAGGCATGCAAGGGTTGTGCCCATCCCGGAGTAGTGGGCGTTTTGCAGGGAGAGAAGGTAGATTTCGCGGCTTGCTTTTTCAATGAGGGTTTGAAGAAGTTTGGCTCTTTCTTGGATAGATGTGGGGAGATTTTGGATGGACTTGATGGCTGATGTGAGCTTTTCCACAATGAGATGGGAGGCGACTTCACCAGCCTGATGGCCTCCCATGCCGTCGGCGAGGACAAAAAAACGATTTTTGATCACCTCTGCCCAGGCATCTTCATTATTTGTGCGCACAAGCCCAATATCTGAAAGGCCAAAGCTATCCAATTTCATCATTTAACTGTGGGGTCTACAACTTTACCTATAAATAAAGGAAGCTTGGTTTGTAGATCGACTAAAAAGAATAAAAAGGGATGGTCTGCAACAAAAGAAATGGGAGGATACTGTGGGGGTGCGGCTGTTACGTTGATTGAAGCTGCGGTAGCAGCAGCAGCTGTCACGCCGAATTCATCGAGGACGAAAAGGGCAGCATGGACAACTTTGCTCAAGTACAAATCACGCATTCCATCGATTCCGGAAAAATCGGCTTGATCTGTGAAGGCTTTTTGCATGCCAAGCTCTTTTAGAGGTGCGTTGAGCTCAAATCTGCTATCGACAGAGAATTTGGGAAGTGTGATGGCGATGTTTTTGGAATCGAGCTGGCCAATCCATTTTTGCAACAAAGCAAACGAGAGCCCTTGTTCAAGGTCTTTAAGCGCGATCCCTTTTTTGGGGAGTAGGATCAGTGTCGCAATCGCACTTTTTTCTTTGGTTTTCTGAAAGGGAAGAGCGATGAGCTGAAAGCTATCATTCTCAAAATAGGGAAAGAAAGCTGTCTGCTCCATCATTTGTGCTTGCACGGCTTCTTGGGGAGAATGGAAAGGGCCAACTTTTGTCAGCTTAGGATCAAAAGGCCGCTGAAAATTTCCTTTAAAATATAGAGCATTTGTCAAGACAAGGCGCGTCGAGCCATCGACATCGTTTTTTTGCAAAAGCTCAGGAATCTTTTGATGGGTTTGATTGGATGTCCATTCATTGATGATGGAAGTGGCCTTTTCGGGATTAGAAAAGTCGAGGCTCTGGATTTTAGCCTGAAATCCGTCTTCTAAGGCGTGATGAAAATCTGCGAGCACAAATGTATCGCGATCAAGCCACATCCCACTAGCTGTTTCAAGAGAATAAGATTCCCCTACTTGAGTCGTGAGAAATTTGGAAAGAAGAGAGGCTGTCTTTGGAAGATCGGGACGCGCAAGCGTGAGATTTAACGCTTTTTTCATCTCTAGTTGCGTATCGCCTCGTGCGCCATAATAAACCATCGCCATGCACGAAAAGGTAGAATAGGGTGAGAAAACGCCGTTTGTTTCTGCATTTTTATTGAGAACATTGTAGAGAGAAAATCCAAAGTCTCCCGTATTCTGCACGAGTTTTTTGAGGGAGCCATCCTCTTTGTTTGCAGAAAAAAGAGAGGTGGTAAGAAGACTGAGAATAAGAAAAAATGTGCGCATAAAGACCCTCATGATTGTGGAAGTATACACAAGTTAACTGAAAAATCGGGAATTTGGCAAGGAGACGCCCTGAATTTG
>CAZLDZ010000144.1:0-2678 GCA_964558435.1 uncultured bacterium | reverse complement strand
GCTGTTCTGTGAGCTCTTTAGAGATAGTGAAATCCTTAGATTATTCAAGGAAATTCGCCCAGAAAAATTGGCTAAGAAAACTCAAGATAGGGACACACCTTTACAGGTAAACGCTAAGGAATTGGAAGCAGGGAACTTTTAAATATTCGGCAATATAGTCTGTAACAGCTCAAGCTTTGCCGATTGATTGTAGTGAAGAATAAGCGCCTTGGGATTGGGCCCGTAGCTTTTGTGCCAGTTGAACTCAAAGGGAAGTTCTTTAACCCTCGTCTCATGGAGAAAAAAAAGCCGAGACAAAAGAGTCTGATCACTCAAAAATCGGTTATTTTGTTCTCTAGCTCCTTTCACCCAAGCTGCAAGGATGGGATCGTTTTTCCGGAAAAGAAGAACGCCGGAGTTATAGCTTGTCTCTCCTAAAAAAATGTACTTTTGTTGAAGATCTTTCAAGTTCACATCATGATCTTCTTTTGCAAGAGCCCAATCAAATGAATCCGTGAGAGAATCGAATAAGGGCTGAAGATTTCCCAGCACTTGGCAATCAATGTCTAACCAGCAGTTCACGGCAAAAGGAGCCATTTGGCAGACAATGGGCTTTTTAAACCAAGCAGAGCGAAAACCCCAGATCCCACGACCCCAGCGAGCTTCCCACTGCCGCCGTCTGGCATTGGGCACTTTCTTAAGCGGCGACGCTTTAGGGAGAGTCAAACATTGTCCTCGAGAGCGACACCAATGAAGTGCCTCTTTCGACATGCCCAGATCAAAGAACACGACCGGATAGGCATTATGGGATGCATAGTGTTCCCACCACCATGGAAGAAGCCACTCCTGCCTTTCATCGCTTGCAACAATGACTCCTTGCATCACTTCCCTAAAACCAATTCTTGCGCGTGCAGGGCTGCTTTCCAGGTCGAAAACTGCGGATTGCTCTCATCTGTGAAGTAAAAATTATCAAATCCCATCTCTTTGACAAGACCTGCGCGATGGAAAACGTGCCACACCTCTTCGGTCAGCCCGCTGATCACGAGATGGCGCTTGCTTGTTTTGAGCGTTTCATACAAACGAAGGATCGCAATGCACATGGAAGCGTCCATATGATGCACGTTGTTGAGACGAAGGACGATCGCTTGGACGTGAGGATCTTCGGTAACGGTTTGGAGCGTTGCTTGGAAAACGTCTGCTGCCGCAAAGTAAAGCTCCCCCCCAATCCCAATAATCCGCACTTTTCTGTGAACATCTTCTTTTGGGTTCACAATCATGAGCCTTCCTTTGGAATTAAACGCATATTCTACAAGATGCGGTATTGCGGACCTTTTTAAATAGGTCGCAATCGAAATCATGATGCCGACAAAAAAGGCCACATCCAAACTAAAAAAAAGGCAAGACAAGAAGGTGAAAATAAACACCCATGCATCTTCTCTTGTCGCTCTAAAAATCAACTTAATCTCGCTAAAGTCCATGAGCGTATGCACCGTCGCAATCAAAAGAGCTGCGAGAGCCGCGAGGGGAATATAGCCCACAAAAGGCCAGCAGAAAAAGATAATGAGCGCAGTAAAAAGTCCGCTTAAGATCGCGGCAAAGCGGGTCTTTGCATGCAGGCGGAAATTGAGCGCTGTGCGCGTTACGCTTCCGGAGCTCGGCATGGCGCCGACTATAGAAGAGAGAAAAAGATTGCCCACTCCTAAGCCAAAGACATCTTGATTGACCCTCACCTGCTGGCCCATTTTGATGCTAAAAGAACGGGATACTGAGAAAACTTCTAAAATGCTTAAAAAAGCAATCGCCATTGCTGCCGGGAAAATTTTATTCAAAATTTTTAAGTTGAACCAGGGAAATACAAACTCGGGAGATGGGTTCGCCGGAAGCTGCAAATTCTGCAACATCCTCACTGCAGAGGACTGAAGCCACTGATTGGCAGCAAAAGCAAGGAGCATCCCCAAAACGAGCGTCATTAATGCATGAGGCCAGTTTTTAAAAAAGTGGCGCATCAACACAAAAAAAAGAAGGCAGATCGCCCCGATCCCAAACGTCGGCCAGTTCCACTGGGAAAGATGCGTGAAAAACCGTACAGCTTGGTAAATGATCGGATCGTCGGTTGTTGGCACGATGATGCCGGTGAAAGCAAACATCTGAGTCACTGCGATCGCAACAGTAATCCCAGCAAAATACCCCAGAACCACAGGGCGTCCTACAAATTGAAGGAGCTTGCTCACATTGAAAAAGGAAGCTCCGATCTGCAAAAGTCCAATGACCAGGACAATTTGCATCAAGATCAAAAGGACAAGAGCGTCTTGCTCAGCTCCTTTGACATTCTCGAAATAGGTATATAAAACGTCTGCGATCGAGGTCTGCAGCAAAATCGCAGTGCCCGTACTCGGCCCTGAAATCAAAACACGGGAAGAGCCGAATGCCGCCGTAAAGATCGTTCCAAAAATCGCAGAAAACAGTCCTGCTGTCGGCGGTAAGCCCGCAAGCAAAGAATACGCAATGGATTGCGGGATGGTCATTAACGCAACCGCCAGGGCGGCAAGTAGATCATCACGAAAAAAAGGCAAGGTATAGCGCTTTAGTTCAGGAAGGAAAGGGAGGAAAGAAATGGAGGCTGCTTTCGGTGTGCGCATATTGCACCTTTTCGCATCATAGCACCCTGTCTGTTATTAATCCAAGTTGCTAGTCATCTC
>CAZLDZ010000143.1:0-2776 GCA_964558435.1 uncultured bacterium | reverse complement strand
ACCACAGACGAGCGCCGAAGGCGCGTGGAGGGGCTGTGTACCACACGCCCCTCCGCCGAGGACACGATTTATCAAAGCGAGATGAGGCGCAAGGGGGTCGCAGGGGACACGGACATGCAATGCCGTGTCACCCGACATGTCTATTTCAAACAGCAACAAAAAATTCTTCCTTCTGCAAAACAACTTCGTTGTTTTGCTATCCACACTCTCTTTTGTTTTTTTTGGCTTGCGTTTGGGAAGATAAAATGGCAAGGTATCAATCATGGTTTACCCTGTTGTCGAAAGGGATGTCTTATCTCTAAAAGATGAGTATGCCGTTCTTGAGCCTCTTGTAAAAAAACTCTCTTCGGCGGTTTCTGATCAAGAACGAGAAGAGCATTTGGATGGCTTTTTTCGGGTGCAGCAGTTTTTAAGAGAGGAAAAAATCCCGCATTTTGAAAGGCCTGAATATGCGCTCATTTTTAAAGCTTTGGTGGCCATCGGACAGGCGAAAAGAATTTTTTCCGGGGTTGCTGAAAAAAAACACTCCAAAAAAGTACTGGCTCTTTTTGAAGATTTAAAACGCGTGGAAAGTTTTTATGCCGAAATGGGTGGGATTGTCGGCTACCATTTCTGCATCCTTGGGTGCATGATGGGGGGAAAGGGGCCAGAAAATGAAGAGGTCACCTACCACGCTCCCCAGGGAATTGATATTGGAATTGATATTTCCTCTGAATCTTTTCACGTGCGCCAGGCGGTGATTTGGGGACTAGAAAATCTCGATAAAATGGCAGAGATTTATCCTGTGGGAGGCGCAGCAGACCGTTTAAATTTAAAAGATGAAAAAACCAAAGTCCCTCTCCCTGCTGCGCGCCTGATGTTTCAGGGAAAAACTTTGCTCGAAAGATTAATCCTCGATCTGCAGGCAAGAGAGCATCTCTATTTTAAACTTTATGGCAAACAGGTTGAGACGCCCATTGTGATGATGACGTCACATGAAAAAGATAACCACACACATATCCTTGCAATTTGTCAGGAAAAACATTGGTTTGGCCGAACACGCGAGTCTTTCCGTTTTTTTTCTCAGCCAGCGGTTCCTTCCATCAACATGAGTGGTGACTGGTGCCTTCAAGGGCCTTTGCAGCTGCTTCTTAAACCGGGTGGACATGGAGTGATTTGGAAATTGGCGCGCGATAGCCAGACATTTTCGTGGCTCTTTGCAGAGAAGCGCAAAAAAGCTCTTGTTCGACAGATCAATAACCCGATTGCAGGGACAGATTATGGCCTTCTTGCTTTCACAGGTTATGGATGCCACGAAGATCGGGTTTTTGGATTTGCCTCTTGTCCTAGAAAAGCAGGCGCGGCAGAAGGGGTGAACGTTTTAGAAGAGAGAAATCAAGACGGGAAGCCGGAATTCATTTTAACCAATGTCGAATATTGTGATCTTCCGCACATTAGGCAAATTGAAAAACAGCAAAAAAATGTCCGTTTTTCTTCCAACACAAATATCCTCTTTATCGATCTAAATGAAGTGAATCACGCAATCGAGACTTCTCCCTTTCCAGGGATTTTAATTAACCCCAAGCGCGTGATTTATAAAAGAGGAAGGGAGTGGATCGAAGAAGAGGTAGTCAGACTCGAATCGACGATGCAAAACGTTGCCGATTCCTTTGGCGCGCATCGAAAAGATGCTTTGCGCACATTTTTGACGTTTCATGAAAGGAAAAAAACGATTTCGTCCATTAAACGGCAATACATCCCGGGTGGAGCTCTGGATGAAACCCCTGAAGGCTGCTTTTTAGAATTCTTGCAGAACGGAAAAGATCTTCTAGAAAACCACTGCCGCTTCAAATTGATAAAAAAAGAAACCTCGTTCCCTCTGCTGTTCTCCTACCATCCTGCTTTGGGTCCTCTTTACTCGATTATCGCACAAAAAATCCGCGGAGGAACCATCACAACATCTAGCGAGCTTCAATTGGATATTTCAGAATTAGATATGGAAGAGATTTCTTTGGATGGCTCGCTGATTATCGAAGCCTTAGCTCCTTTAGGGCATCGAGAAAAAGAGGTTATCCGTTATTCAGAAAGACGAGGAAGATGCCGTTTAGAAAATGTCTTAATCGTCAATCGTGGGATCGATTGGGAGAAAGAGCAAACTCTATGGAAAGAGGAACCTGAGCGAAAAGAAAAATGCCATATTGTCATCCACGGAAGTGGAGAATTTGAAGCAAAAGATGTCGTATTGCAGGGCTCTTTTTTCTTTGAAGTTCCCGATTCTGTCCGCATGACACTCAGTATGCGCGAGGGACAATTGCATACCACGCAAGAAAAAATCGAAACCCCCACCTGGCATTGGAAATATTCCGTCACCGACGATTTCCGCATCAAGCTTCAGCTTTCTTGATTTTCTTTCTCTGTGGTTCTTGTCTCTGTGGTAATTTTTTTCTCAGAAAAAGAAGAGTAACCACAGAGATAAGAACCACAGAGAAAAAGAGCTCAGGGAAAACCTGAGCTCTTAGGTAAGAGTAATTAACAGAGAACTCTGTTAATAATAACGCCCAGAACAAGACCTACTACTAAGCATACGCCACCTGTTTTAACGGCATCCGGATTCGTTTTATAGACATTGGATGCAAAGGCATAGGCATCGGATGCAGTGTGTTGTACAAACTGTCCAAAACGGGAAAGATAGGGAAGAGCAAGTTCATACCCTTTCACGGCGAGGTCGCACAGAAAACGAAATACTTCAGAAAAAGCATTTTTTAAAGCTCCCCACACGTCAACAACTCTTTCTCCA
>CAZLDZ010000142.1:0-2824 GCA_964558435.1 uncultured bacterium | reverse complement strand
AAAACCAATTTATACAACGCGTTTTGTTGCACAACTCTCTTTCTTGACGTGCCCGCGTGCGGGCACGTTTGAAGAAGGAGTTAATGAGGTCTTACTTGTCTTTATTTTTCTTTTTTGAAGGACGTGGTAATGACTCGAATCCATCCTGAAATTCATTAGCACATAAAGAAGTGCAGAAAAAAATTAAGTAGCAAAAGCTCTTATAAGCACGGAGAATTGAAAAATAAGTATGCTTGTATAGACCCAACATTTGATTTTTTTATCCTTTTTTATGCTTATTCCCATTGCAGGTAGTAATTCAAACAAACAAGTAATCATTCCCCAGCCAATAAGCGGGGAAGCAATAATGTAGAGTACAAGTGACAAAAACGTTTCCTTCAAAATGTGTAACATAGACTTCTCACTTCTTTTCGAAAGATGTTATTCCGAAATTTTTTTCTGCGCAAAACCAATTTATACAACGCGTTTTGTTGCACAACTCTCTTTCTTGACGTGCCCGAGTCCGTGTCCGAGTCCGAGTTGCCGACCTTGCGTCATTTTTAAGATTGAAAAAAGAATCGGAACTCGGACTCGGACTCGGGCACGTTTGAAGAAGGAGTTACTTGGCACTTTCTGCGCGTAAAAGCAGGCCCCGATGGTCTGACAGCGAATTTGCGGGATGCTCAAGCGAAAAAGTTTCGATGGGCTCAACATCTAGGTGGAAGAGATCTTGGGAATCGATATCTAGCAGGGCGAAGTCGTCGATTTCCCAAGGCTTTTCTGTGGCTTTGAGGCCGAGAGCGTAAGAAGTGAGCTTGTGGGTAAATGTTGCGGATTCTGCGTTGACTTCGGGGAATTTTTTTAGGTAAGGATCGAAATAGTTGTCTTTGAGCTGTGATGAAAAATACTCGTTATTGGTTCCGCCGCGCATGATGTAGAGATCGCCGAGCAAAAAGCAGGGTTTTTGGGCTCTTTTTTTCAAGTCTTCCTGTGTTTTTAGGATGCAGGCGAGTTCTTTTTTTCTCATTGTGCTACTTTCTTGCGCATCTCCTGGAGAAAGATGTGTGGTGAGAATCCAAAAAGAGGGGGCTTCGAAAACAAAGACGCCCCGTTTTAAGTCGCGGCTTCCTTCAAAAGGGATGAAAAAGGGTTCGCTTTGAGGCGACTGTTTGGAAGCAAAAAATAGGCAGCTTTCTATTCCAAAGGAATTGGAGCCAATGTGTGTATAAAAATGCTTATAGTGCGCTTTGAGATTCTTGTAGAGATGGAGGGCTGGGCTAAATGCCACTTCCTGAAGAAGAATAAAATCGGGGTCATGCTTCTGAAGTAGCTTGCACAACTTGTCCACTCTTGTGCGCGCAGGTGGAAGGCCACCACAGGGAATGGGAAGACCTCCCCAAAGCATACAGGCGTTCAAAGAAAAAAAAGTGTGTGCATTTTTTGCCTGATTATCTGGAGTTCCTCTCAAATGGAGATAATCTGACAGAAAATAACTTCCCAGCTTATCTAAAAGAGCGCCAAAAGCTGCCATGGGAAGGGTCATGGGAACAAGAGTTAAATGTGTGGAAACTTCTACTGCTCGTTTTACAACTTCAAAAGAAGCTCCCGAACGGATGGGGGTGATGGCATGAATCAATACTTCGGAGGCGTAATGCAGTGGGGCTGAAAGTGCTAGCCCACTAAAAACAAGTTTTTTCCCCATTTCTTCTTTAGGGCAAAAAAGAAGAAGGCTCCACAGAGCAACAATCATCACAAGAAATCTCATGCTATTCGGAATAGCTTTTCTGCACTTTTATGTGAAGGGCGCTGCGGGTGTCTAACCAGCGCACTTGATCTTTGTGGTGAAGCCCCATTACGCTGTGCGGTTTTATTGCGCCTGTTGGAAGCACCGTTAAAGAAATCGAGGAAACAGTTTTTTTTCCTAAAGAAAGTGAGGTGATGCCATTTAAAGGGCGTACAATTCTAAGGGATTGTGTATCAATAGGTTCATCCGAAAAAAGCGTGTAGTAAAATTTTTCCTTTTCCTCAAAGATCCTAATGCCAAACTCCCCTTGATAACTTAAGGCAAGTCCTTGCAAACGTTTCACTTCACGCACAATTTCGCGCGAAGAGGCTTCAAAGCGATGGTGGCCAATGGCATCGACAATTTTCCATCCTAAAAAGCCTGAAACCACTCCTAAAATTGCAAGGCAAATGCAGATTTCAAGAAGAGTAAAATTATAGCTCTTTCTGCGGTTTACCTTTCTTCTTGCAATATTCATTGTATTTCTTTGAAACGATCGCAATATCATCACCAGATCTAGAAAGCTGAAAATTAGTATCCCAGCCATCTTTCACGAGTTTCTCTGGATTTTTCACTATATTTAAGGTTTTCAACACATCGGCAGGTTTATCAATCACTTCTTCAAGAGTTCTTTCCCCTTTTGCCACTTCCAAAAGCAGAATGTCACGCAACTGCTGGGCGCTTTGCTCCGTGCGAAACACCCTTCCTTCATCAATCGAACCCTTCATATTATACCCCACAACACTCCCAATCAGCCCTATCAAAAATATCACAATCATGATCTCAAGTAGGGTGAGGGAATGTTTTCTTTTATTTTTTCTCATGTAGTACATCCTTTGGTTAATAGCGTTTGAATAGGGCTTCCATAGACATGTCGGGGACAAGCCACTTCGTGTGCGTGTCCCCCGCTGCCCCCTTGGGCTTTATCTGGCTTTGATAAATTGCATCCTCGGCGGAGGGGCGTGTGGTACACAGCCCCTCACGCGCAAAAGCGCTCGCCTGCGAGAGCAATTTCTCTGTGCCATATAAAGCCATCGGCTGCTCACGCACTCGTTTCGCTCC
>CAZLDZ010000141.1:0-2872 GCA_964558435.1 uncultured bacterium | reverse complement strand
CTCTTCATCCTACCCATCCTGCCATCCTGTTATTTTTTTTTCTTAGACCTTTGACCTATGCAATGGTCTCATTTTTTTTATCCTTCATATCATTCTATCATTGTATCGTTCTTGTTCCTCTGTGGTTCTTATCTCTGTGGTTTTTCTTAAATTTTCTGGCACGTTTAGGAATGACAAAATTTATTGTTTAGTTTAGATTTATTGCTCGGCAAATGAGGTGAACAATGCATTTTGAAGAAGAGATTGCACCTGTCTCATTTTTTGACTCGAAGACACGTAAGCTCGATGACATTTTGAGTGAAAAACTCTCCGCAGCTTTTCATAAAGAGACTTCAACCGTCGTCCTTCAAGATGTGGCCAAAATCGCCCTCGAGCACTCACCCATCGACCTTGCTCACGCAGCGTCGCGTCTTCCTCCGAGCGCCCGGCCCGTTCTCTACGAAAACCTCGCCAATCTCGAAGCAAAAATCATCTTCATGGTCAACACAGACAGCAGCACGCGCGGAGCCGTTTTTCGCCACCTGCGCGACCCCGATGTCAAGGCCCTTATCGAAAAAATGCCCGATGACGAGGCGGTGAACGTTTTAGAAGATATTTCCGAGCGCCGTTTTCGAAAAGTTCTTGAGCTCCTCGATGCACAAAAAAACGTGCGCATCCGCGAAATCAAAAAACATCAGCGCAATACGGCAGGTCGTCTCATGACAAATGAATTTTTTGCTTTCCCACTCGATACCACGATCGGTGAGGTAGGAGCCCACATCCGCAACCATCCGGGCATCGACCTCACGCGCCAAATTTTTGTCTTGGACCAAGAAAACCAGCTACAAGGCTACGTTCCTGCGCGCAACCTCATCGTCAACCCGCCCCATTTAACACTTAAAAAAGTGATGCGCCCCGCCCAACATCGAGTGACCCCAGAAACCAGCCGTGAAGAGGTCGTGGAAATTGCCGAACGCTACAAACTGTCTGCGCTTCCCGTTGTGGATGAATCCAATATCCTCATCGGTGTGATCACCTACGAAGATGTCGTAGAAGCCATCGAAGATATCGCGGATGAAACGATCGCCAGCATGGCAGGAACCGCCGAAAAGGTGAGCGAACACAAGCCGCTCTTTAAACGCTTTTTGGCACGCGCCCCTTGGCTCATCGTCACCCTTCTTGCCGGTCTCATCAATGTCGGCGTGATCTCGTCCTTCCAAGCCTACGAAAAAGAAGCCCTCACATTCATCCTCTTTTTTATCCCTCTCATCACGGGCATGTCGGGAAATATCGGCATCCAGAGCAGCACACTTCTTGTCCGCAGCATGGCCACCGGCGGCATCTCGCCCGGAAACCGCCTCGAAATCGTCCTGAAGGAAATCGCGACAGGCTTAGTCACGGCTCTGACTTTTGGCATCCTCTGCGGCTTTCTTATCTATACCCTCGACTTTTTTGGCATGGGCCACGCCCCCTTTAGCCCCGCGCTCGTCGGTTGCGTTGTCGGCATCGGCCTCTTCGGCGCCTGCCTCACCGGCATGCTCCTCGGCGTCTTTTCCCCCTTCATCTTCGTGCGCCTCGGCGTCGATCCCGCCCTCGCTGCCGGCCCCATCATCACAGCGCTCAACGACTTCCTTTCCATGACAATTTATTTTTTAATCGCCGTCGGTCTATCAACAATTTTATTAAATTAAATTTTTTTTACCTATATAAATTATATATAAAAACCGTGTAAAATTGCTGTTCTATCAAACAAGGGAGAAAAGACTATGTCACAAATTACGACGCCGCAGCTAACCAAGCCATCCTCCGAGTGGAGCTGGTCGGAAACTTTCACACACTACACCGGCTACAGCCATGCAGGCCTTGTGCAAGAGGCTTGGGGCAGGATACAGCACAACGTCCGATTAACAGAAGAAATTATGGGCAGACAACCTCCCACTACTGTTCGGGGATTGTGCACTACCATCCTTGAAGTGGAGAAGTTACGTGATGCATGTGCTGTGGCTGCAGACAGCGTTAAAGACAGCCGCGACATTCTTATCCAACATCGAAATACGGCCGGATGGATCATAGAGCTTATCTGTTCAGTTGCTGAATACATTTTTAATGTTTTCATGGGAACCGCAAAACCCGAACAAGAGATTGCGGCTTCTAGAGGTTATTTCGAGCGCGAGTATGTATCAGGCTTTCCAATCGCAGGTAGGCTGGTAGAATTGCGCCGAGGACAATTTACCTCTCAGCCCACTCAGCATCTCGGAGTGCGCGTCGGTGAAACTGAGATCCCATATGATGGGCAAAATCAAAGAGTCGGGGTTTATGCGCTACCAGGGCAGGGCCATAATGGAGCGGGTGACACCATCGGTTTTTGTCTTTCTTTCAATGGACGAGACAGCATTGCTTCTGTTGATATCACTCCCGCATGGAAAAAAGAAGGAGACCTTGTTGAAAAAAACGACGTTTCTTTTAGTGAGAGATGTTTTGATGCTTTGTCCTACGAAAGCTCTCTTGAACGGCCTCATCTCTTGGTCGAACTAGGCACGATAGCTACTCAAGAATCTACACAAATGATGAGGCTCCTACAAATTGTCGTCGAAGTCATGGCACGAAATGGCTTTACATTGGCAAAACTTTGGAATCCTGAATTTGATAAAGATGTCAATTTTGGAAAAGCAGGCTTTCGTCTACCACCCTTACAGTATGCGCAAAGAGCATACCTCAGGTCAGATAACGTTCTTGCAGTTCCCGTTGACCTCGGCAGTGGCCCAACCACTTGGGGCGAAATCATCCGCCAAAACCGCATCCTTCACGGCGAGGGCCGCGTCCTGCCGCCCTTCTGGCGCCGCGACCTCTCCAAGCTCGCTCAGCCAAAAGCGGAAGCAAAAAGCTCCTGAGG
>CAZLDZ010000140.1:0-2872 GCA_964558435.1 uncultured bacterium | reverse complement strand
GAAGAGTTCCATAAAGTTGAGACCATTGCATAGGTCAAAGGTCTAAGAAAAAAAATAACAGGATGGCAGGATGGGTAGGATGAAGAGTCCCATAAAGTTACATCCTGTCCATCCTGCCATCCTGTTATTTTTCTTTGGGGTTTTTCCTGATAAGCATGATTTATGCAACGGTCTCAATGTTGTTTTAAATCACTATAAAGTCCTTGTGAAATCTCATCGAAAATCTCCTCAAATACCGAAAAGGCCGAGTTTGTGGACAGTCTCTTAGGATTTTTTCTCTTTGCGTTCTTTGCGTATTGATAGGAATGTCTTGAATGACTTTGCATGACCCGCAAATCCCCACTCATAATCTTCACTGGGCTTTTCTTGTCGATTAAAGAGCTTGATCAGGTCCCCATTACCGATATCATAAGAATCCTTTTGTAGAGAGATCTCGTCACGTACTTTAATCGCCTCTTGCAGCCGCTTTTCATGTTCCTCTGGAGAAACAGCATCAAGAAAAAGCGGATGAGTGTCATAGATGGCCCGAGTCCCTATAATTGGAGGAGTCGCATAAACCATAGGTAGGTTTAAATGCGGGTGCGTCTTCTGAATAAAAAGTGTAAGAAAACTACCCGAATCTTCTTGCCATTTTGAGAATTTTGTTGCCACCTTGTATCCCTTGTCATTGAGAAAACGGACCCATTTTTCTAATTGCTGAGAGATCCCGAAAAAGTAAAGAGAAGAATCGATGACAAGTATGCCATTCTCTCTCAACATTTCATACAACAGCGACAACATGGCAGCATTGTCAGGCGCATACACCATGGTCAGCGCGCACGTGATCATATCAAAGCGCAAATCTTTTGTGCGTGGGTCATCTAAAAGTTGATGCATATCCATGACAAGATAGTTTTCATCGGGGGCTTCTGTGCTCACACCTCTCCTTAAATCAGACGCAGAAAGTGCAAGACCGCGCACAGTATACCCTAATTGTTTAGCACGAAGAGCACACTGCTGGACAAACTGCCCTTTATAACCTCCGACATCGAGCAGGGAAAAATCTTTTTTGCCAGGAAATTGCTCCATAAAGTGTTGCAAGAATATTTGCGTTGAACATGCTCTGGAAGGGAACTGCTTGAATAGGGTGTAATCTTCCCCTTCATTCTTGGGTGACCACGAAGCGTTGTAAAATGTAGTCTGCGCCTCTTTTTGAAATGTTCTTTGACACGCTTCACTTACCGCTTTCGGACATGTCCCCCGGAAAAACGGCTCATCCACCGGAAAAGAAAAAGCGTACTGAAAGACGAGCCGCGTCTGCACAGAACCGATCTGCGTGTCTAGAAAATCGCGCCAGCTGCGCATTTCTTGGATTTGCTCGGGTGTGGCACTTCGTGTGGGAATGCTTGTTATACTTGTCATGGCAAAAATGATAACAAAATTGAACTTTAATTTCAAGAAGTGAAAAAATCGTAATATTCTAATTATTAGTTAGTTGCAAGTAGAAGAGATTGCAGAATGGCCGATAACTTCACATGGCGCTCTAGCGCGAGGCGCGCTTTGGAGAGGGTCGCGAGCATGGTGCGTAGTTTTTCGGGAGAGGATTTTCGGAAATAATAGGCACATTCTTCCAAGAAAAGATCGATCTCTTCGTCTTTGAGTTCGGGAAATTTCCCCTCTTCAAAGAAGGCTTGGACGTTGAGATTTTGCTGCTGCAGCAGCGTGCATGCTTTTCCGAGTGAGCCTTCGCAGCGCAGAGCTATTTCTTGCGCTTTTTCTTGTGTGCACTGCTTGTGAGTGACAAGGAACTGGGCAATTTCCCCTTCGGGAATAGGAAAAAAGCGGATGTGGCAGCAGCGGGAAGCCACTGTGGCAAGAAGGGCTTCTGCGTCGTGCGCAAGCAGGATGAACTGGCATTTTTCGTGGGGCTCTTCGAGAGTTTTTAAAAGGGCGTTTGAGGCGGCGGCAAGCATGCGTTCAGCTTCATGAATAATGAAGACTTTGACGGGCGCAACAAAAGGTGGCAGCGCGGCTTCTTGAAGAATTTCGCGTACAGTTTCTGCGGTGTGGAGTTCGCTTTTTCCTGTGGGAGCGTGAACAAAAAGATCGGGATGGGGGTTTTTGTGTGAATGGAGCAAAACGTGGGCAAGTTCGCCTGCAAAGAGCGCTTTTCCTACCCCTTGTGGGCCGGAAAAGAGAAGAACCGGTGGCAGGCAATTATTTGCGTGCAGTTTATGCAAGAGGGTTTTTGCGTGGGTGTTGCCAATTAAGTTTGTAAACATTGAATGCACTGATAGGCTTTTTGAAATACAACATCCGCAGGAAGTGTTGCATCGAAAACTTGTATCCGTTTTTCTTTCTTAGCAAGGGCATGAAAAGTTTTACGGATCTCTTGATGGAATTCTAAAGTTTCAGATTCGATCCGGTCTTTTTCTCCTTTTAGGCGCATAAAACCCATTTTGGGATCTAGGTCGAGATAAAAAGTTAGATCGGGTTCAAGTCCTGCGCAGGCAAATTGGCAGAGTTTTTTCACTTCTTCGATGCCGAGGTGGCGGGCGCCGCCTTGGTAGGCAATGGTTGAATCATTGAAGCGGTCGCACAACACAATTTGCCCTTTTTGCAGGGCTGGCTTGATCACTTCGTCGACATGTTGTGCGCGGTCGGCTAAAAAAAGCAGGAGTTCGGCACGCGCAGAGATCGCCTCTTTTTTTTCGTGCAAAAGAAGGCTACGGATTTTTGCACCGAGTGGCGAGCCGCCGGGCGCGCGCGTTTTCATGACAGAAAGCCCCTCACGTAAAAGCGCATCAAAGAGGCGCTGCATCAGGGTAGATTTTCCTGCGCCTTCTCCGCCTTCAAGTGTGATGAACATCCCTGTCATTCGATATTTTCAATG
>CAZLDZ010000139.1:0-2908 GCA_964558435.1 uncultured bacterium | reverse complement strand
GTATTGGCTGTTCGTTCGGAATAATCCAGCTTTGCAACGGTCTCAAGAATATTAATACGACCTGCCGCATGGTTCAACAGTAGCAGCAATTTTATCTTGGAAAATGAAAAAAGTCAAAAAACTTAACTAAAAAATCCTTGGTAGGAAATGTTCTAGCAAGGCCGTGATTTCAAGCATGACGAAGACGAAGATGATCGTGTAAATGGGAAGCACAGCAAAGATGCGTGCTTTATCATATTTTCTAGAACAATATCTCGACCACATGAGATAGATGCTAACAGGGACAGATAACGGCATTAAAAATACGAGAATGATGAGGGGTAATACAAGGAAATCAGGGGTGCGTGGTCCAGAGGCAACCATAGGAGAGACCATGCCTGCTATCCACAAGATTGGGAAAAGAACAACGTAAATGACCGTGTAGATAGCTAACTTTTGCTTGAGCTTTTTCTGTTGCAGAGAAGCATCAATAATGTGCATACATTTTGCGATATTTTTGGACAATTTCTTGCACAACCTTCTGGTAACAAGCGCTGATAAATTCATGCTTCCATTGACTACCAGGGTCGGGGTCGAGTATCGTCAAATTGCTGATCCTCTCAAGTTCATTCTGATATTGCTTGATTCTTTCTTCGATGTATTTTTGTACCACTTTGGTATCGATCGAGTCCAGTTGTAAAATCGCGTCTTGAGATGCCCACTGCTGCATCATTTGTGCATCGATTAAGCCGGCTTTATGTGCGTAATAACGCCTCAGCGCAAGTAGCTGCAGGATTGGCGATCCTAAACGACACACTGCATCGGCTGCACTTGCGTAGTTATGTGAATCGAAGTGACTGTTCCCGGACGGGATGAATGATCCTCCGCCAAATGTAAAAATGCGAAGACGTTTTGCCTCGCTTGGTTCAATCACTTTAAGAGCGCGCTCAAGAATAATAGCACCTTGACTATGAGCAAAAATGATGATGGGAGCCTGTTCTTCTTTTTCCAAAGCAATTAGGTAACGCACAAAATTCACAGCTCGAAGAATGATAGGGGTACCTACGGAGGTTTTCAGAAGGATGCATTCAGCAAAATCAATGCCGATGTTTCGAGTGTCATTTGGCATTGTCAAAACTCGTTCTCCTTCGGCCATAGTGGAAATTCTTGTAGCCGCTTCTAGAGCTTCTTCTTTGGTATATAGGATGCCGTTGATAAACGCCCAAATGCATTGACTTGGTCTAACACTACCAACGGCTCGAGCGATTGAGTCTATGTTTTGTGATTTACCGGCAAGTTGATGCACATGTAACATGCAGTAATGAGGTCTTGAACGCAGATGAAGACCGTTGCTTGTGTGCACAACGACAGCGTCTAGGCGATGTGATTGCGTCCATTCAAGGGCTTCTTTTTTAGAAAGAATGATATTTCCGCTAATCAAATAAGCACTTTCTTCGTTTTTTCTGCGCTCAATTTTTGCGATAATTTTGGGTAGTAGAACAATATTCTCATTACCCTCTAGAATATACCCGCACAATTTCGTGATACCAAATAGCAGTTGCCGAAATTGTTGTTCACTCAGCTCCTTAACTTTCATGCGAACGGGAATACCTGTTGAGGCGGACAATCGATTGGCAAAGTCATCAGGATTGTTCGGTTGATAATGTTTGGCTATGGTCTTCAGCGATTCGTGAAAATACTTTTTAGTACGAAGCCAGTGCAAAAGAGCTTCATGTCCTTTTTCCGGATTGTTAAAGATCGCGTAGCGATCAAAATGCCCTATGACATCTCGTCCAAAATGACACCGGCTACTGCTGTGAACTAAACCTGGATTGTTCAGGCGCCAAGCAAGACTGCCTCCAGATGCCGCATATTTATTCCCCGAACAATCCAGATAAAAAATAATTTCGCCACCTTGGCTGTAAGCTGCTCGATACATAGACAAATAGGATGCAGAAGAGGGTGGTTTTTATCTATGGAAATAGGCCAATGAAAACAGTATCATCATCGAGAAAATTTTGAACTGCGTAATTTTTGAGAAATTGAATGTAAAAAATACAAAATATTATGACAAATAAACCGTCGATTTTCCCTAGAGAGCGGGGATGGCGCCCCCTTGCGCCTTCGGCTACGGGGGCTCGGGCTACAAAAAAGTATGAAGGATGAATGCTGAAGGATGAAAAAAAGAAATTAAGAAACTTGAGATTTTGTTTTTTTCGAGATGGAAACAAAAATAGCGATTAGCTCATCAACCTCTTGGTGAAGAGCTAAAAGTTGATCTGATTGTAAAATTTTTGCATCACCTAGAAGCTCCAACCAATAAGCTGTCTCTTCGAGTTCTTGTAGTCCACCATCTATTTTGGCAGTAAACTCATTGCGCGATCTAGCTCTAACCCCTTCTCGATAATGAGCCCCAACAGATGTTCCACTTCGAATCATCTGTTTACCTAACACTTGTGCCTCAAGTGTCTTTGGAAGCTGCGCGTATAATTGCAGAATCCGAAGAGCAAATCCTCTTGTTCTCTTCTTCAAATCTTTCTCCGGATTTTCATCCTTCATAATTCATCCTTCATACTTTTTTTGGGGGCGGTGTGCCCCCTCGCGCCTTCGGCTACGGGGGCTCGGGCTTCGTAGAGCCCGAGACTAGGGGTCACACACGCAAGTGCCACTGGGCACTTGCTCGCCCCCATAAAAAAAACCCGCTGTCGCGGGTTTTGGTGTGCCCCCTCGCGCCTTCGGCTACGGGGGCTCGGGCCTGCAGGCCCTTCGACTCGAGTCACACACGCAAGTGCCACTGGGCACTTGCTCGCCCCCATAAAAAAAACCCGCTGTCGCGGGTTTTTTTGTTGGGGGCGGTGTGACTCGAACACACGAAGTCCGAAGACGAGGGATTTACAGTCCCTTGCAATTGCCGCTATGCGACACCCCC
>CAZLDZ010000138.1:0-2937 GCA_964558435.1 uncultured bacterium | reverse complement strand
GTGCTCCGCACGGCGACCCGAAGGAGAATCGATTTATCAAAGCCAGATAAAGCCCAAGGGGGCCAGCGGGGGGTTGGGACACGTAGTGCCAGACCCCCGACTTGTGTGAAGGTAAGCCCTATCAAAATTCTTCCTTTTCATTTTTTTTCAGCTCCGCAGGAGCTGAACTCACACCTCTCTTCAAGGGGTTGCTATGAAGCTTACTAAAACGGAGTTGAGGGCGCAGCAGGTGAGGTTGGATCAGCTGTTGAAGTATCTGCCGACGCTGCAGCTAAAGAAGGGGCTGTTGCAGATGGAGGTGTTTCAGGCGGCGCTTGAAATTGAAGAATTGCACTTAAGTTTTGGGCGCAAAGAAGAGATTGTAAAAGGTTATGCGGCTCTTTTTTCCGATAAAAATGCGTCGCAGCTTTTTTCGTCAGTCAATATTTTGGAGGTAGAAAAAAAATATGAAAACATTGCAGGAGTGGAAATCCCTATTTTTGAAAAAGTCCGCTTTCAGGAGCCTACTTATGCGCTTTTTGATTCTCCGGTCTGGATGGAGAGTGCAGCTCACGGAGTGCGCGAGCTTCTCGCCGAAAGGGAACGAAAACGGGTTGCGGTGGAGAAAAAAAGAGCGCTTGAAAAGGAGCTGAAAGAGGTGTCCATCCGTGTGAATCTTTTTGAAAAAATTTTAATTCCGCGGGCTCAGCAAAATATAAAAAAAATCCGGGTCTTTTTAGGGGATCAGCAGCTTTCTAGTATTTCTCAGGCAAAAGTTTCTAAGCGCAAAATCCTCGAGAGGAAAATGCAAGAAAATACACAAATTAACTGAAAAGTTGGAAGTTTGGCAAGGAGACGCCCTGAATTTGGTCCCGCCTGCATCGATCAACTTGAATAAGTTGATCGATGCAGGCGGGACCAAATTCAGTGGCTGTTCGACATAGCCAAAAACCAACTTTTCAGTTAATTTGTGTATATGATTATTCCTGTAAAAAAGTATCTCTTTTTCGGCGTGCAAGAAGACCTTGATGAGTTTTTTGAAAAAGCGCAAAACCAAGGCTATATCGAGTTCATTCCTCCTTCTGGGAAAAAGCCCCTTGAGACGCCGCATGCCATCCAAAACCTTCTTGCCGCACTCCGGATTCTGAAAAGACTTCCAGAAAAAACACCTTATTTGGGCGGTGGATCTTCCGACTTTGCCCAAGAGATTTCCGAAAAAATCGTCATCCTGAAAAGCGAGCTTGATAAGCTCCATGAAGAAAGACGCCTTTTAGAAGCAGAAATCTTTCGCGTGGCCCCTTTTGGAGAATTTTCCATGGACGATGTCCATTTTATTGAGAGGGAAGGCAAGCGCAAAATCCAGTTTTTTTGCATGAAGGCGTCGAAAAGCCGCACAGCGCATTTTCCCGATGAAGTCATTTATGTCGGCACAGTTTACGATCTTGATTACTTCATCACGATCAACAAGAAAGACACAAAATATCCCGAGATGATCGAGATGAGAATCGACCGTCCACTTCAAGAGCTCAAGAGCCATCTTGCGCTTGTGAAAGAGTCGATGCATCTTTTGGAAACAGAGCTTAAAAGCTTTTCTGGTCATCGTGAGTTTCTGCGCAAATGCTTAGTCGAACTTCTGAATGATCACAATCTTATTTCTGCAAAAAAAGAAGCGCAAGTTTCTCTTTTGCCCACCCTTTTTTCTATCGAAGCCTGGATCCCCGAAAATAAAGTGAAAGCCGTTTTTGGCATGGTGGATGGCATGCTGATTCATGCAGAGCTGGTTGCAAAAGACGAAACAGAAAAAGTTCCAACCTATATGGAAAACAAAGGGGAGAAGCGTCTCGGTGAAGATCTCGTCCGCATCTACGACATTCCCTCACCACGCGATAAAGATCCTTCTGGGTGGGTCTTTTGGAGCTTTGTCTTTTTCTTTGCCATGATTGTTTCTGACGGCGGGTACGGACTTGTTTTTCTGGCACTTGCCTTTTTCTTGAAATACAAATTTCCTCAAGCCAAAGGTAATGTAAAACGGCTCTTTAAACTCTCGTTTGTCCTCGCGATTGCCTGCATCTTGTGGGGGATTGCCACCTCTTCATTTTTCGGCATGGATTTTGCACCGAAAAGCACCTTTTCCAAATTCTCCCTTGTCGGATACCTCGCAGAAAAAAAAGCCGCCTATCACATCGCGCGCCAAGATGACGTCTGGACCTACTGGACAGAGCAATATCCAGAATTAAAAAGCGTTCAGGATTCTCAAGAATTTTTAGATCGAGCTTCAAAAGTTCAAGAAGGAAAGCTCGTCTACGGTGCCTTCGATGATTTTAAAGATGCTGTCCTTCTGGAATTTGCCCTTCTCATCGGCGTCATTCACGTCAGCATTTCGCTTGTGCGCTATCTTTTCCGCAATTTTTCAGGCATTGGCTGGATCGCCTTTCTCGTGGGAGGTTATCTCTACTTCCCCCTAATTCTTCATTGCACGTCACTATTAAATTTTTTAGGTGTCATTGATCCCCAAACCGCAGCAAAAGTCGGCATCCAGTTGATCTACGGAGGGATTGGAGCCGCCTTCGTCTTGTCCATCATCCAAAGACGTCTAAAAGCCCTTGCAGAGATCACCATGGTTGTCCAAGTATTTTCCGATGTGCTCTCGTACATCCGTCTTTACGCTCTTGCACTCGCAGGTTCCATGCTCGCATCCACCTTTAACGATTTAGGGAGCGGCATCGGCCTTGTTGTCGGTGGACTCGTCATCCTTTTTGGACACCTTGTCAACATTCAGCTTGGCTTAATGGCAGGTGTCATCCACGGCCTTCGTCTAAATTTCATCGAATGGTATCATTATTCCTTTGAAGGCGGAGGAAAACTCTTCAACCCCTTACGAAAAATCAAATAGGAGAAATGAATATGGATTATGCAATGGTTGGACCCGCTCTCGTTCTGGGACTCGCCTGTGTCGGA
>CAZLDZ010000137.1:0-3029 GCA_964558435.1 uncultured bacterium | reverse complement strand
GAAGTTGCAAAAGGGGTTTGAAGCGAAGATGAGGCGCAAGGGGGTCGCAGGGGACACGGACATAAAATGCCGTGTCACCCGACATGTCTATTTAAACAGCAATAAAAATTCTTATTTTTTATTTTTCTCTCTCCTATGAAAAAAATTTATATTATTGATGCGGTGAATGTGCTGTTTAGGTCGTATTATGCCATCCGGGGGATGACAAATGCGAAGGGGGAATCTACAAATGGATTGTATGGGTTTATTCGGTCGGTGCAAAAAATCATTAAAGATTTTTCCCCCGAATATTTGATTGCAGTCTTTGATGGACCCCAAAGTAAGGAAAAGCGCACAAAAATCTACAGTGAATACAAAAGCCATCGCGCAAAAATGCCTGATGATCTTTTTGTGCAGCTTGAGCGCGCACTACTTTTTTGTGAATATGCGCATATTCCTTTTTTGGCAGTCTCTGGCGTAGAAGCAGATGACACAATTGGAAGCATTACACGCTGGGCTGAAAAAAAAGGGTCCGAGGTGTACATCTGCTCCAGTGATAAAGACCTCTGCCAGCTTGTTTCTCCTCACGTATTCATACTCCAGCCTCACAAAGACAATCTCCTTGTGAATCAACAAGGGGTCAAGGAGCAATTTGGCGTTACACCCGAGCAAATTGTCGATCTTTTGGCCATTGTAGGCGATGCTTCTGACAACATCCCGGGCATCGAAGGCTTCGGATCTAAGACCGCCGTACAACTTCTCAATGAATTTGGAACTTTGGACGCCATTCTTGCCCACCCTGAAAAAGTGTCAGGAGAAAAAAAACAACAGACCTTGCGTGAAAAAAAAGAAATCGCGCTTTTGAGCCGCAACCTCGCTACGTTAGACTTGACTGTGGAATTTCCAGAGAAAGAGGATTTTTTCAAGCTTAAAAGCCCTAATTTGGAAAAGTTGAAGCCCTTTTATCTAGAGATGGGATTTCTTTCTCTTCTTAAAGATTTGGGAGGAGAAGCGCAGCCTGTGCAGGAAGAGGAATGCAGCTACACCTTAGTCAACGATGAAAAAGCTTTTACCGAACTGATGCAAGAGCTTTCTCAAAAAAAAGAGATCTGCATCGACACAGAAACCACAGATATTCGCCCCCTCCACGCTGGTTTAGTGGGAATTGGATTCTCCTATGCGCCTAAAAAGGCATGGTACGTGCCCGTGAACGGAAAAATCTTTAAAAAAGATGTCCTAGATGGAATCCGCGCGCTTTTAGAAAATCCTGCCATTTCTTTCTTTGGTCACAACCTGAAATATGATCTGCATGTCCTAGAAAATGAAGGGATCCGTGTGCAATCCCTTTCTTTTGACACCCTTCTTGCCTCTTATCTTTTAGCTCCACAAAACGCACGCCATAATCTCGATGAACTTGCCCTCTCGAATTTTGGCAAAGTGAAGATTCCCATCGAATCTCTCATTGGCAAAGGAAAAAATCAGTTAAATATGGTTGATGTTCCAGTTGAGAAGGTTGCTGAATATTGTGCAGAAGATGTCGACTATACCCTCAGGTTAAAACGCCTTTTTGAAAAAGAACTAGAAAAGCAAGAACTCTCTCCCATTTTGGAAAAAATCGAGCTTCCTCTTCTTCCTGTCCTTTTGCGGATGGAGCGAAGAGGCGTCTTTGTGAATGTAGAAAAGCTAAAAGCTCTTTCAGAAGAGCTCAGCCAGAACATCGAAGGTCTCGTGAAAGAAATCTATCTTCTTGCAGGGGAGACTTTCAACATCAGCTCTCCAAAACAATTGAGTAAAATTCTCTTCGAAAAAATGGGAATCAAACCCCTTAAAAAAACCACAACGGGCTTTTCTACGAGCGCAGAAGTTTTAGAAGCACTTCAGGATGAAGTTCCTCTTGTACGCCTGATCTTAGAATTTCGCACGCTGGAAAAATTGCGCTCCACGTATGTCGACGCTCTCCCTGGCCAAATTAACCCTTCTACAGGGCGTATTCATTGTACATTTAATCAATCGATCACAGCGACAGGGCGACTCTCCTCACAAAACCCCAATTTGCAAAACATTCCCGTCCGCACGCAAGAAGGGAAAAGGATCCGTGAAGCTTTTGAGCCACAACTTGAAGGTTGGAGTTTCGTTTCTGCCGACTATTCGCAAATTGAACTTAGGCTCCTTGCGCACTTAAGCGAAGATCCCGGCTTGATCCGCGCCTTCGAAGAAGGAGAAGATGTGCACGCCTACACGGCTTCTTTGGTCTTCAATGTCCCTCTAAAAGAAGTCACCTCTGACATGCGCAGAAAAGCCAAAGCGGTCAATTTTGGCATTATCTATGGACAACAAGCCTTTGGCCTTTCAGAAGGGCTCGGCATCGACTACCACGAAGCATCGGGTTTCATTGAAACCTATTTCCAACGCTATAAAAAGGTAAAAGATTTTTTGGAGTTTTGCAAGGAAAGTGCGCGCAAAACAGGACATACTCTCACGATGACAGGCCGCAAACGCCCGATTCCTGAGATCACCAATAAAAACCCCTTAATTCGCTCTCAGGCTGAAAGATTTGCCATTAATACTCCTCTACAGGGCAGCGCCGCCGATTTGATTAAATTGGCCATGATTGAACTTGACGCCCTCCTTTTACAGCGGCGCGATTTGGGCTTTATGGTGCTCCAAATCCATGATGAGCTTATCTTTGAAACCCCTGATAATCAGGTCGATGAAATGTCACGTCAGGCAAAAAAAATTATGGAAGGCACCTTTAAATTAAAAGTTCCTTTAATTGTAGATATTTCTATTGGAAAAAACTGGGGGGCTTGTTAGTCTTGAGGATAATTGCAATAACTGGCGGGCTTGGCTCTGGAAAGAGCACAGTCTGTGGGATCTTAAAAAGTTGTGGCGCCTATGTTGTAAGCGCCGATGAGATTGTTCACAGGCTCCTTTCGCCTAAAACAGCAATTGGAAAGCAGGTCATCGCCCTGCTTGGTCCAGAAATCCTTGTAAACCAAGAAATTGATCGAGCAAAAATTGCAGAAAAAGTCTTTTCCCAACCGGAGCTT
>CAZLDZ010000136.1:0-3059 GCA_964558435.1 uncultured bacterium | reverse complement strand
AAAAATCTGCGCAGCCTTCTTGCATATTTTCTCAATCTTATTTTAAATCACTATAGGATAATCTAAAGTGGCACTTTAGATTATCCTAAGTTGTGACTTAGGTTTGCAATACCACGCCCAAAAAAAGCATGCAATGGCCGAAAATTGCACCGAAATGTTGCAACATACAGCGCTTGTCTTCAAGCTCTTATAAAAAAACCTGACCAATTTACGATGGTTCGTAAAATGGTCATGACTATTTTACGAACCATCGTAAATTGGTCGGAATCTCTCGGTAAAATTTGATTATAATGGAATCTTCAAGCCGTCGAAGGCGAAGCGGACTTTGCAGGGGATTTTGTTGTCGGCTAGGATATCGTTGTGGAGTTGGAACTTTTTTTGTAGGTCTTCGTCGGTGTGTTGGGGGTCGTGGTGGGTGACGATCCAGTCGGGGATGCCGCATTCGCGCAGGAGGACGGAGGCGTTGGAAATGGAAGAGTGGCCCCAGCCGACTTTCTTTTTGTACTCGTCTGGGAAGTATTGGGCTTCGTGGATGAGGAAATTGCACTCTTTAAAGAAGGTGACGAGGCTGGCCTGGTCTTGGAGGAGGGGGTGGTCTTTTTTGACTTCTTTGGGGGCGCCGTGGAAGCCCATGAGCATTTCGTTGTCGGTGGCGTAGCCAAACGTGGTTTTTCCGACTGTGAATTTGAAGGAGAGGGTTGAGCCTGGGTGGTAGGCGTAGTGGGTGTTGACGTGGATGTCTCCGATAGAGAAGGGAACGCTTTCTTGGATTTCTTTGAAGGTGAGCTTGGCGCGGACGTCGTCTAAGCGGATGGGAAAGTAGGCGTAGGCGAGCATTTCTGTGAAGAGTTCTTTGGTGGTTTTTTCGTAGCCGATGGGGGAGTAGATGATGATGTGGAGGTCGGGATTGTAGATGGGGCAAAAAAAGGGAAAGCCGATGATGTGGTCCCAGTGGGTGTGTCCGATGAGGAGGTGGATTTCTTCTGCTTGTTGGAGGAAGGGGTCGGAGCAAAGGGAGCGGATACCGGTGCCTGCATCGACGATCACGAGGTCTTTTTTGTGACGGATTTCAAGGCAGGGAGTGTTGCCGCCGTAGCGGATGTACTCTCTTCCTGCAACGGGGTTGGAGCCGCGGGTTCCCCAAAATTTAATGTAGGAATTTTCTGTGTGAGGGTGGGGGATATAACTTTCCTGCTTTTTATGCGCGGTGGATTCTTTTCCTGAAAAGGGTGCGGGCTTAAGGGTGCCTTGAAAAAAATGATGAAATACTTCGAAAAGGTGCTGTAGGTCGAAGGGTTTTTCAAGGAAGTAGTCGGCTCCGGAATTGATGCACGCATGGTAGTTTTGCACCATGGCTTGCGCGGATGTGACAATCAGGCCTAGCTTGGGGTTCTTTTGTCGAGCTCTTTTAAGGATTTCGATGGCATGGATCTCTGGAAGGTGGAGATCGATCAATAAAAGATCGGGCTTAAAACTCTTGCACTTTTCAAGACACTCCTTTCCTGTGCATGCCAGGTCAAATTGGTACTGTTTTGCTTCCTTGGCATGGAGGATGGTGCGCAGAAGTTCTTTGTTGGAATCTGCAAGGAGGATCTTCATGAATCTATCCGTTTTCTGGGGACGATTCTGTTTCGGTACGAATTTTTGCCCGTTTTCTAGTGTAGGTGATAAATAGAGTGCAGCTGACTAGAGCAAAAACTCCCGCAATAAAATAGAGGTTAATTCTTTCGTAAGAGGTGAGCATGAAGGTGGGGGTGTCTTCGAGATCTGGACCCAGGGCTTCTTTTTCTATTTTAAGGGGCTCATCATTCTCAAGACCGACAGTCGAAAGATAGGGTTTAGAAAAAATGGCGTAAGAGACGGTGATCATCGCCATGAAGAGAAGAACAAATCCCATCACTTTTAATCTGGGCAAAAGTTGCTTTTCAATCTCCAAAGAGGTCTTCTTCATGGGCTTTTTTCTCCGCATTATTGACTAACACCTGTCTTGGCCTGCTGCCTTCTTGCGCAGAAATCACGCCATTGGCCTCAAGCTCATCCATTAGGGATGCGGCTCGTGCATAACCGATTTTCAATTTTCTCTGCAAGTAGGTGGTCGAAGCATTTTTTGTTTCGACGACGATGCTTCTAGCCTCTTCGTAGAGGCTGTCTTTGGAGTCTTGTCCTGTGCCTGCGAGATTTTCACTTCCCATGCGGTCAAACGATTGGATGAGGTATTTGGGTTCCGACTGGTGGCAGATGAAATCGACAATTTTGCTGATTTCGGCATCACTGACATAGACCCCTTGCGCGCGGATCAGATGGGAGCTTCCTGGCGGAAGGAAAAGGAGATCTCCGTTTCCAAGAAGGCTTTCTGCTCCTGTTTCATCGAGAATAATTTGGGAGTTGATGCGGCTTGCCACTTTGAAGGCGATGCGTGTGGGGAAGTTGGCTTTGATGAGACCTGTGATGACTTCGCGCGAAGGTCTTTGCGTTGCTAAAACAAGGTGGATCCCGACGGCGCGCGCCATCTGCGCGATGCGCGCAATTGGGGTTTCAAGATCGGAAGAAGAGGCCATCATCAGATCGGCAAATTCATCAATGATCGCGACAATGGAAGGCATTTTATCGGGCACAGGGATGGAAAGAGCAGCTTCAAGTTCCTTGTCGATTTTGCGCGTGTTAAAAGCAGAAATGTTGCGCACGCTGAGCTGTTTGAGAATGTCGTAGCGCAAAAGCATCTCTTTAACAAGCCACTGAAGGGCTGCGTAAGCTCCATGCGGCTCGGTGATGACCGGAGCTAAAAGATGCGGCAGCCTTGCGTAAGGGGTAAGTTCAACTTTTTTGGGATCGACCAGAAGAAGCCGAATTTCATCGGGGCGTGCATTCATCAGAATCGAAAGAATGAGCGTGTTGATGCAGACCGATTTTCCAGAACCGGTAGTACCGGCGATTACACAGTGGGGCATTCTGGCAAGATCGCTCATCACAAAGTCTCGAGATACAGTTTTTCCCAAAAGGACAGGGATGTCACATTTGCGAGGAGCCTGCTGGTAGTGGAGCAGCATCTCTTTAAAACT
>CAZLDZ010000135.1:0-3065 GCA_964558435.1 uncultured bacterium | reverse complement strand
GCTCGGTGTTCTGATCATCAAAGATAGCTCCGCAAACAAAGGGGGCGTCACCTGCTCTTCTTTTGAAGTTTTGTGTGGCCTATGTCTTTCCGAAGAGGAGTTCATCAAAGAAAAACCCACCCTCATGAAAGAGATCCTCGAGATCATCCGCAAGCGAGCCCTCGATGAAGCCAAACTTCTTCTTTCTACGCATGCCAAAAGCAATGCCTTTTTAACGGATGTCTCCGAGTGGATTTCCGAAAAGATCAACAGCTTCATGTACGAGCTCCTCGACTACCTACAAAACGTGACGTTGAGCAATGACCCCAAAGACCCCCTCATCCGTTGCCTCCTCAACTACTGCCCGCCCCTTTTGCGCACCAAGTACCAGAAACGGGTCCTTCTCGAAGTCCCCGACATCCACAAAAAGGCGATCATTGCCTGCTACATCTCTTCCCGTCTCGTCTACAGCCGCGGCCTCGACTGGTCCCCCTCCGTCGTCGACGTCTTGCCGCTCATCGCGCACGATCCCGTCATCATCGACGGCGATTAAGAGACTGATTATAAATAATTAACAAAAAATAGCTTTAAAAATCTATTTTTTGTATAATTCTTAGAAATTTAATTATAGGAATTAAAAAACATGTCTTTATGCACCCTTGACAAGCTATTTGTCCAAAACTCAATTCATCCTTTTTTAAGGCCCGCCGACCTTGTTCATCTTGCAACGACTTGTCGTCAGCAAGCAGGACTCGTGTTTTCCAATGACAAAAGATGGAGACAAATTGCGCGAAATATGCAAGTAGCCCTTCAACCTCGCGCCCATGCCCATACCGAGCTTGTTCGATATGATTACAACCGAAGGTTAGAGGGCGTTGTGCGCCAGATGGCTCTAGATGGACATAGGATTCATGATGGGCTTCAGTTGGGGTTTGGGTGCGCTGTTATGGCTTCAACTGCACCGATGCTATACCGCTTGATAAAGCAGTATGGATTCACAGATGGGACATTATATGAGCCCTTAACAGACGGAAAACTGCTCTGTTACATTGTCAATGGTGCAAGTCTAAGATGCCTCACTTCACATAGAAAATACTATATCGCAGAAATCAGCCCGCGCATTCGTAGGTGCATGATTGCTGCTTTTTTTGCATTCGGAACATTTTTAGCGATGAATGATGAACCGGAGCTGGGAGGCGCCGTCATTGCCTATTCGAGTTTTTCTACGCTTGTTTATTGGAATTCTCCGGACGCGTTCTCGAACTTTCTTTCCGAAATGTCAGGACAGATCCGAGCCATCCCCTTTAGAGTAACACAGACCCGCACCTATATTGCGGTCAAGCACCGCTTTTTCCTACGCCGCATGAAAAAGATGTCTTTATGCACACTTAATGGACCCATTGCCCAGCATCGAATGCATCCTTTTTTAACGCGCGCCGACCTTGTTCGTCTTGCAGCGACTTGTCGTGTACAAGAAAGACTCGTGTTTTCCAATGACGCAAGATGGGCACAAATTGCACAAAACATGGGAATATTTCAACCTTATGCAAATACCCACGCCCAGCTTGTTCAGTATGATTACAAACAGAGATTAGAGCGCGTCGTGCGTGAAAAATTCGTCGATGGACTTTTGATGCTCGATTATCTCCAGGACGGGCTTATCATGGGAATTGGTGGAACTGCAGCAATTAAAGACTATCAAGAAGGAAGCTTAAAAAGATTGGTAGGCTGTGAGTATGCGGCCGTAGCTGTTATGCTTTTGGACTGGATCTCAAACAACAGGTTGCGCTTGTACCTGCGCTCTTTTGCAATGGGTGCAATTTTTGGTTTTGGCGCGGTGTTGGTGCGGAATGATGACCGAGCAATGGGAGGCGCCCTCATCGCCTATTCTAGTGTTGCTATGCTGGTTGATTACGTCTCTCTACCAGTAGCCGCGGCTTTCCTAGGGAAAGTCCGAGCCATCCCCTTTAGGGCAACGCATACCCGCACCTGGATTGCGATCAAGCACCGCGTTTTCCACCGCGTGGCTAATTTGGTGGATAACTTTTGTCGCGGCGGCATGTTCATGAAGCTTTGAAAAAACACTAAATGACCCCAAAGACCCCCTCATCATTGACGGCAGTTAAGAGTTTGATAATCAGGTAATTAGAATAAAACCCTGCAATTTTGCATTTAAAATGCAAAATTGCACGCTTTTTAGTAAGTTATTGTTTATAAAATACTTATGTATTTTAATGAAAAATATTTTCATTAAAAAATAAAGACTTTTTCTATAGAATTAACGGGAACAACAACCAATAGGATAATAAATTATGTCTTCTAGTAGTCTTATAGCCCATCTTACAAATAAAGATATTGCTTACAATCACATCCATCCTTTCCTAGGGCCAGCCGACCTTGTGCATCTTGCGGCCACTTGCCGCAAACAAGAAAGACTCGTCTTTTCTAATGACAAAAGATGGAGAGAAATTGCACGAAATATGCAAGTCATGCAAGTAGCTCTTCAACCAGGTGGAAATGCTCATGCTTTACTTGTCCAGCATGATTATCATCAAAGACTCACGCATGTTAAACGTGTTAACGGAGCAAAAGCTCTCAGGCGTTTGGATGGGGCAATGGAGTGGGGAGCTGCCGTAATTGTAGCGGGTGAGAATTTCAAGGAAGGTAACTGGCGATTTCCGTTGTCTTGTGCGATTGCAGGCTTGGGTGTTAAAACGTTTCACTGGATCAGAGACCCCAATTTGCAGAGACACATACTTCGCAATGCACATTTTGCTTTTAGTTTGGGCGCCCTCATACTGATGAAAAATGCTCCCTTGACGCAGGGCGCGATCATTACTTCTTCCAGCTTTTCAATACTGATAAATATTGCTTCTCCGGAAGTTACGGGGATTTTCCTAGCAAGAGCTATAGGTCAAGTCCGAGCCATCCCTTTCAGAGTCTCAGAAAGTCGCAGATTGTTTATTGAGCTTAAGCAGGGCTTTTTCCATCGCGTGGATAGCTTTTGCCGCGGTGGCATGTTCATGAAGCTTTGAAAAAGTCTAGACTATCCCACCGGCGTCTATAGCCTCGAGGACTACCTCGGG
>CAZLDZ010000134.1:0-3086 GCA_964558435.1 uncultured bacterium | reverse complement strand
GCGTTTTCTTTTCCCCCCAGTATTGCCGCGTTTCGTCCCACTAAGACAGAAATCGAACCATTTTGTGTCAGAGCTTGAGCGGCATGTGTTGGTGATGCTGTCAAATAGAGGTCTTTTCCTGAAGAGAGCACCAAGTTGCCTTCTTTGCTTTCTAGCCGCATGTGGTGGGTTTGTTTGCCTGTGCCAAGATGGAGATCTTCCTCGGCTTTAATCGACAACATTCCTTGCACTTTGATGACACCGTCAATAGATATGTTTTGATCTGAATGAAAAGAGGCATTGCCTTGACAGGTGATCGAAGACTCTTCTGTTACAGTTAAAAGATTTCTAGTGGAAATCGCAAGGTCGCCGGATTGTAGGTTGATGTTCCCTTGTTCAATCAGCACGCTGTCTCCCGCTATTTTCACGTCAGAGCCGTTTGATACGAGCATGCCCGTGTGTGCAATCGAGCCCTTTTCTGCCACGAGGAAAATTCTTCCCTGCTTTTCATAAATGCTTTTGGCGTCGATTTTTCCTGCTTGATTGATCGCGTGGCTATAGAGATTTCCTTCGGTTTTTAGTTCCGCTTGTAGACAGGAGATGAGGCCTGTGGAGGCTACCGATCCCGAAGAGTGTGGCCGAATGAAAATCCGCTCGGGGCCCACTGCTTTTAAGAGAATTTCTTGGCCGCCGCCTAAAGAAGCTGTGCCATTGGGGCAGAGAATAGCGCCATGATTTTCCACATTTTTTGCGATGAGGATGACGTCGCCATCCCACGCGGAAATCACGCCTAAGTTGACAATCGAGGCAAGGGAGGAGCCCTTGAAAAGCAGATCTTTTTTCTGCATGAAATCGTGTTCGGAAATCTCTAGAGTCGAAGCGACAAAGGCCCCCGTATCAACTTTGGCGTTTTCGCCAATCAAAATACCCTGAGGATTTAAGAGAAAGATTTTACCTGTTGCTTCGAGATGTCCTAAAATTGCGCTGGGATGATTTCCCATCACGCGGTTCAAAACGATAGATGTGGCGTGAGGTTGCACGAAAGAAGTTGTTTCTGTTTCCTGAATTGAAAAGTCTTTCCAATGAAGAACAGCGCGGTCACTTGCCGTGATCTTCAGATGCTGTCCGCTGCTCTGAAGCTGCGCCTGCCCAGAGACCACCTGGGCGCCTTGAGGGTTTGCCCAAGTGTGGGTGCACAGCACAAGGAAAACGATGATGATTCTGCACATATTTTTACAATACAGCAACGGGTTATTTATGGTCCTCTTTTCGTGCCCGAGCCCGTGTCCGAGTTCCGAATAATCGGAACTCGGACACGGGCTCGGGCACGGGGGACTTGAAAATATAGGGGTTCTAGTGATACGTGGAAAGAAAATGGAGGATAGTATGGCAAGAGAAGTGATTCTCATTACGGGCTGTAGCGGAAGGATCGGTTTTAAGGCGTGTGAGCGCTTTGCAAGCGAGTATGAAATTGTCGGCTTTGATGTGCTGCTTGCAGGACGGCTTCCTGACGTTGAATTCATGATGGTCGATATGGCAAGTGATGAAAGTGTGGAAGCGGGCTTAAAAAGTGTGCGCGAAAAATATGGCGACAAAATCGCATCGGTCATCCACCTTGCAGCCTATTACAATTTTTCTGGAGGCTCTTACGGGAATTACGAGCGCATCACTGTTCAGGGAACGCGCCGCCTTCTCAACGGGTTAAAAAACTTTCAAGTTGGACAGTTCATCTTTTCAAGCACAATGCTCGTGCATGAGCCTTGCCCTGTTGGTGAAAAAATCACAGAAGATTCACCGGTAGTGCCCAAATGGGCTTACCCACGCTCGAAAGTTGAAACAGAGGAGCTCATCCGCAAGGAACATGGCAATATGCCCTACGTGATTTTACGGATTGCGGGGGTGTACGATAACCACTGCCACTCGATCCCGTTGTCGAACCAGATTCAGCGCATTTATGAAAATCAATTTGAGAGCCATTTTTTTCCTGGGGATCTTGCACACGGCTCTTCCTTTCTCCACATGGATGATCTGATTGAAGCGCTTGGCCTGGCCGTTCAAAAAAGAAAAACTCTTCCCAATGAACTTGTCCTTCTCTTGGGTGAGGAGCAGACTTTAAGTTATGAACAACTCCAAAAAGAGATCGCCCAACTCGTGCATGGAGAAGAATGGAAAACCTGGAGAATTCCCAAATCCCTTGCAAAATTTGGCGCATGGACGCAAGAGCATCTTCCTTTCTTCCCAAAAAGTTTTATCAAACCGTGGATGATTGAAATTGCAGATGATCACTACGCCCTCAATATCGACAAAGCGCGCGAGTTTTTAGGATGGGAACCCAGACGTTCACTGAAAGCGACTCTTCCCATCATGATCAAAGAGCTCAAAGAAGAGCCTCTTGCTTGGTATGATGAGAATAAACTGCGCGCACCTTCTTGGCTTCTCAGGAGAAGTGCGTGAAGCGGAGAGAATTTGCCGCGTTTATTTTTGCACTCGGCCTTTGGATGCTCGCCTCCGCACTGACGTTTGGCCAGGTCGGGAGCAAGATGTTTGTGAGCGATGTCGTCTCAGGGGCATTGCTTCTGGTGTTTGCATCACTTTCCCATTTTCCTCGTCATACCTGGAGCATCTGGCTAGTTGCTGCTCTCGGCATCTGGATGCAGATGGCCCCTCTTGCGCTATGGACCCATCAAGTTGCCGATTACATCAACGGTACGCTGACAGGATTTTTTGCGATGGCCATCGCCCTGCGCACGATCACACCCCAGCTCCTTCCCAACAGAGAAGGAGCCGCACCGCACGGCTGGTCGTTTAATCCTTCCGGTTGGTCGTTCCGCATCCCCCTCATTTTTTTTGCACTCATCTGCTCCTTCCTTGCACGGTACATGGCCGCCTTCCAACTCGGGCTGATTTCTGAAATCCACGACCCCGTGTTTGGAGAGGGAACTTACAATGTCATCACGTCACCCATTTCGCATGCATTTCCCGTCTCCGATGCGGGTCTTGGTGCTCTTGCCTACCTCATCGAAGTCCTGATGGGCTGTGAAGGGGACGTCGAGCGTTGGCGCACACGCCCCTGGGCCGTCATGATCTTCGGCATCCTCGTGATTCCC
>CAZLDZ010000133.1:0-3127 GCA_964558435.1 uncultured bacterium | reverse complement strand
GATACGCATGATATGTATGATAGATTTTATTGCCGCACATTCTCTTTTATCATGTGTATCATGCCCATCCTATCTATCATGTGGTGAAATTCGGGTGTTGCCCGATCTTCATCTTAATAAACGGTGCGGACAGAGATCATTTTAGCCCCCAAAAGAGACGGCTCTTCAACCGTGAGTTCAAACTGATCGATATGCACACTATCCCCTTTTGCGGGTGGATGGCCGAGATGTGCCATCACAAGCTCCTCGAGAGTTTCTGCGCCTTCGCTGGGTAAATGCACACGGAACTGCTGATTGAAATCACGGATTTTTGTATCTCCCGGAAATGTTCTATCGACGACAACGTGGTGCATGCGCGGGGCCATATCCTCAAACGGCACCCAATTATCGACATTGCCAAAAATCTCATCGATCACTTCATCCAAAGTGAGGATGCCGATGGCATGTCCCGTTTCGCTCAGCACAACAGCAATGCTCTTATTATTTTTTCGAAACTGTTTGAGAATTTGCAAAACAGAGCTTTTCTCAGTAATGAACCAGGGCGGACGGCTATGTTCCCGTACTTTTGCTGTCTCTGGAAGGCGTAAAAAATCACGCGGAAAGGCAACAGCAACGATATTTTCACGTGTCTTGTGGTAGATGGGAATATAAGGAGAATAATGGGCAGAAAGAAGGGTGCGCATCTCCCCCACCGTGCACATGGAAGGCACCATGAACACCTGCGAAATGGGTGTCATCAGCTCTTTTGCTATCTTGTTTTTGAGAGAAAAAATTCTTCCGACAATCGTATCAAATTCTGCTTGTTCCAATTTTGCGGGGCGCGCCTCCTGCCCTTCCACGATTTTTTGTAGCTCTTCACGTGACAGATACAGCCCTGCATCATTTGGGCTTTTTAAAAGACGGTTTATCCAGGTGCACAAAAGATCAAAAAGCAAGATGATCGGCCGCAGAATGATGGACAGTCCATAAAGAATAGGAACACAGAGCATCACGACATGTTCTGCATACCTTCTTCCAGCAAAAAGTGGAGCAATTTCTGCAAAAAGCAGCACAAGTAAAAATTGGCTAATGGGGGCAAAATCGGGGCTCAAGCCTAAAGATACATAAAAACGGCGGGCGGCCTCTGACCCCAAAAGGAGTGCTGTATTGACTCCAATCAGCGTCGTTCCAAACAAAAGAGCCGGATGGGTCAGCAAATAATTCAGCCACTTAGCTCTTCTATTGGATTTACTGATGTAGTATTGCAGGCGCACTTTGTTAAAAGAAACGCAGGCCATTTCGGTCATGGCAAAAAAACCTTGAATCATCAAGCACGCAAAAATCAGTGCTAGGTAGAATTGCCACATCATGTCGATATGCTCTTTTTTGGAGGGCGCAAGTAGCGCACATAAATACGTCGTACACGCTGGGGATCGGCCGCAAGAACATGGAACAGAAAATCTTCTGTCATGTGTTTTGTCCCTGTTTTGGGAATATCTCCCAACTGTTCGGTCAGCCATCCCCCGATTGTGACCATGTTATTTTCGCTTTTTAACGGAATGTTAAAAATTCCCTCAAATTCGGCAAGCTCGAGCTTCCCGCTTGTAATAATCACATCTTCTCCCGCTCTTGTGAAACGGTTTTTTTCATGACGTCTATCGATGATTTCACCCACGACAGCTTCAATAAGGTCTTCCAGAGCAATAATCCCCGAAACAGATCCATACTCATCGACAACAACCGCAAGCGATTCTTGTTTTGCATACATCTGTCTTAAAAGCGCGTAGGCCGTCATCGTTTCTGGAACAAAAAAAGGCTTTTGTAAGATCGGTTTTAAATCTCGACTCGCATGCAGCGCCATCTTATGCAAAAAAAACACACGCGAAGTCATCATCCCTAAAATCTTATCAAGACTCCCCTCACAGACAGGGATACGCGAGCACTCTTGATCGACAAATAGGTGGATGAGACGCGATAGAGGCTCTTCTGTATCGTAAAATAGTACTTCTTCTCGGGGGCGCATCACAGCTTTCACAGTTGATTCTTGCAAATTGAGATAGCCACATACAAGATCTGCTTCATCTTGATTCAGCACGCCAAAATCGCGCGATGTGCGCAGCGCATGTTGCAATTCATCGATGGAAATTTCTTCCTCTTTCTTCAAAAAGAAAAACATACACCGCGAAATCACGTTGGTGATTTTGATAAACAATTGAATGAGCGGATAAAAAAACTTTTTCGCGCGCACAAGAACAGGAGCCACCGCATGAGCCACTTTCACGTGGTTTGCAAGCCCGATGGATTTAGGCACAACCTCACCTATTACAAGCGATAAAACCAAGGGCACACCCACGTTTAAAAGCCAGGAAGATTCCTTGCCAAAAAGAGTGGCCACCGTATTTTGCATCAAAATGTTGCTTAAAATATTTAATACAATGATGGTCACGATCAGATCGCGCGGTTTAGCAAGAAGCTCCGCGATCAGGCGTTTTCGAGGATCACTATGCGCCAGGTAACTTCTGACTTTCATGGAGGAAAGGGAAAAAAGCGCCGTTTCTGCTGCCGAAAAGTAGGCGGAAATCGAGAGGAAAAGCACGAGAAGTAAAATGAGAACTATTGTCATTTCTGCTCAAAGTAGACTTTGCGCTGTCCTTCAGGGACAAGCCCGAGCCCTTTCATCAGTGTCATTTCGACCCATGCAGGATCTTCCTGACTTGCGACCTGCATTTTGAGCTCTTCTTGCTGCTCACAGGCTGAGCGTTTTTGCTCTTCAAGCGCACTTTGCCTCGTTTTTAGCTCCTGAATCGTTTCCTCTTTCTTGCTCACCGCACGCGCAAAAAGCGCATAGGTGCACAGAAGACATGCGAGCATCCACCCATTTTGGGAAAAGAAACGTTTTGCGCTCATATTCCCAATTCTCTCGACTTAAGATTTTTTTTGCGAGAGCAAATTCTTTGGGTAGGGCTGGGTTGGCAAGTATTTTACCACAGAAATAAGAACCACAGAGAAAACAGGATTAACACGATCGCCGCTTCGCGGCGGCTGTCCTCCGCTCCTGAAGGAGCGGGCAGGATTTCTTCATCGTGCCGCTTTATACCAATCCGCAAAAATAAGGCTACAAAATGCACAATAGATTTTGCCGAGGACC
>CAZLDZ010000132.1:0-3141 GCA_964558435.1 uncultured bacterium | reverse complement strand
GGCAATGCACGCCAGAGAGGTCGCATCCTCATGGGCGGAGTCTTCCGCAAAGGCCCTCAGAATGAGCTCTTCAATCTCCGCAAAACTTTTTATATACGTCTCTTTTAGGAACATGTTTGAACCGCGCTGCTTGTTTAATGGCATCTCTCAACGACAGGCCATGAAGTTCTTGCAACATCTGCACAAGTTCCTCCAACGATAAATCATCGGGGCACTTTCCCGCATCAATGACTAAAACGATCTCCCCTTTGGGGGGCTTTGCTTTAAAGTGGGCGAGCACTTCGGATGCTTTTCCAGAGCGGCACTCTTCAAATGTTTTGGTCATTTCCCGCACGACGGCGACGCGTCTTTCCCCATCGATGAGCTCCAATGTGTCCACCACCCTTTCCGGGCTATCAAAGGCGACGGTGGTTCCCGGATAGGCCAATGCTTGGCGCAATTCGGCTTCTGGCTTTTTGGGCAAAAATCCCAAAAATTGGAACCGGCTCGTATCGAATCCCGACATTACAAGCGCTTGGATCACGCTGCAGGGGCCCGGGATGGCGCTGACGGCGATCCCTCTTTCGTGGCAGGCGGCCACTAAAATCTGTCCGGGATCATTGATGCAGGGGGTCCCCGCATCGGAGATCAGGGCCATTTGGCGCCCCGATTCGAGGTCGGCCAAGATCCCTTCAAGGGCTTGTTTTTCTTTGAATTTATGGTAGGAAATAAGTTTTTTTTTGATCCCGTAGCGATCTAAAAGAATCGAGCTGCGGCGGGTATCTTCGCAGAGGATTGCATCGCACGTTTCGAGGGTTTGGAGAGCCCTGCGGGAGATGTCTTCAAGATTTCCAATGGGTGTCGCGACAATGAATAACAAGTTTTTTACTCGAAAGATAAGGTGGCACTCGGATTTGAACCGAGGGTGGAGGCTTTGCAGGCCTCTGCCTTACCACTTGGCTATGCCACCGAAATGTACTTCATTATGTAGCATAACCCTTTATGAGGTCAATTGGATTATTTGCGCGGCCAAGGCCAAGAGGGCACATAATTCCATGCAGAACTCATCGCCGAGGAAACTGTCTCAGGGATCCAACTGCTTGCAGGAGGATTTGGAGCGGATTCTGGCTCAGGGGCTTTGATTGGCTTTTCTTTTATTTTGGGCTTTGCTTTTCCGTGAGCATTGGCGGCGACATTTGCTCTTGTATTGGCGTTGTCGATGGCTATTTTGAGTAGTTTCGTATCAATGGCGATGGGTGAGACCACTCGGATTGGCTTCTGGTATGGATTGATGCAGTTGGCTAGTTCATCTAGGAAATCAACTATCGGAAAGCCGGAACGGAGATCTAAAATAAATTCATCTTTGGCTTGAGCAAATTCGCAATCGTCCCTCATAAGGATTGCAAAATTCCCTGCAATATCAGTCGCGTAAGGATCGTTTAGTGGAACTTTTGGATCTGCAATTTCTACTGTAAAAGCTCCCCCATTGAGTGTATTGGTATACCAGATCTTTCCAACCTTTCCATCTTGGAGAGGAGGTGTCTCCTGCGTGAGGACTTCTGGAGTAGCAGAAGTTAATTTTTTCTGTTCTTCGGGGGCAGGAGGGGTGGTGATCTTGCTATGTTGACCTGGGGTTAAGACGATTTTAACCTCTTGAATGTGGCCAACAACGCCTCGGTTTTCTTGAGCAAAAGATGTAATTGCCTCTTGCATCCAACGATAAATATCGGCGTCTTGCTCAGGGTTGTTCGACAGGAGCGGCAATGCAACTTTTTGAATTCCCCCCAATTTTTGCGCTTGGCTCAGTGATTTTTGAACACCTGTTTTTACTTGGTGTCCAGTGAGGGTTGGAGTGTTTGGGAAAACGAGGTGGAGAACTGATGAGTCCTTTTTACTGCCATTTGTCTTTACGACGTCTCCTTCAGAGAAGATCACTTTATCGCTGTACCATTTCTTGTTCGCTATTTTTGCGGCTTCAATGGCTTGCAGCATGTTGGGGATGGCTAAAATCTCTTTGTTTGCGCTGCTCGTTTTTTGCGTCAAAATGTCGTTCGTCGGATTCACAAGGGCAAAATCGGAACCTGCGTCAGTGAGTTTTTCCCTTTCTTCCACGCTAAATTCAATGTCGGTCCCTTCGATGGTTTTCTTTAGTATCACAGTATTCGCTGCGGGTTTAGGAACAGAGGGAGCGGCTGTTGTGATCCCTTTTTTATTGTAGACGAGCTCTGAAGCGGTTTTTGATGCGCTTACAAATTCATCTTCTGTGAGCTCTCTTGTGTCTGCAGCATCGCTCTTCAAGAAATATCGGTTGCCCTCGCGAATGAATGTAGTGTAGTGGCCGTTATTGGGAGTTCCCTTATGCGAGCTAAAGCTCATGAGTTCATATCCGTGCAGATCCAGGGGAGCTTCGACTAGAGTAGGATCTATTATGGAAAGAAGGCCTCCAAAGAAATCTTTTTCTTTCTTATCTAGAGCTTTAAGCGCATAATTAAAGTTCTCGAAATCTGCGAAAATATCTTTGGCACTCATCCCTTTTATTGTCTTGTCTAAACTCGTTTTTTTTGCGTCTAGTGCCTTCATAAAAGGTTCTTTTTGATCTTCGGGGAAAGCCTGAAAATCTCGCGTTATTCTATGTTCGTAAATGGTCAATATGTCGGGACCGTTGTTTTGTTCTTTGAGGAGATGCGCAAGGTTTGTTTCATTTTGAGATGCAATCATGAGAGGTTGTTTCAATGAGCAAAGCGGAGAGTTCTTATTTAATTTTTCAAAGTTGATTTGACCAACGAGGCTCATTGTCGTTTCGTGAACATCTGATTGTTCTTCTGGATTGATCTCCAACTGTTTTGCAAGGGGCCCTAAATCCAATGGTTCGTTGCTTTTATCTTGTTGCTTGTCTTGATATTTTTGCATGGCGGCATACAGGGGATGAGAGGTTCTTCCGTCAAATGCCTCTGGATGCTTAAGAATTTCTGCGCGAATCACAGGATTAGTCGCCCATTTTTGAAACGCTGAATTTAAGTGGCAGAGGTTGGTATCATTCTTCAATCCAACAACGTGTAGCGGGAGAGGAGAGGTAGATTCGGGCGCTTTCTTGGGAGCGGTTCGGTATATTTGGAGGTCCGGATTTGAATCTAATGAGGAATCTATCTTGCTCGGATGGCC
>CAZLDZ010000131.1:0-3141 GCA_964558435.1 uncultured bacterium | reverse complement strand
TATTGGAATGAAGTGGTCTTAAAATTCGAGAAGGATATGAAAAGCGCCCATCCACAATACCGCCGGCTCCATCAACCCTATGTCGATCTTTATAATAGATTGCGCGCTGAATTAGCTAAATTCGAGCCCAAAGCGGGTGAGCACAAAGCAGCAAAAAGCTCCTAAATTTCACTTAACTTCTTCACAATGCCCTCTAGCTCTTTTTCGTTTTGCGCAAGTTGCGCCTGGAGCTGTTCGATCAGGTGCTTGGGCGCGCGCTCAAGAAAACCTGAGTTGGCAAGTTGCGTGCGGGTTTTGTTTTGCTGGGCGATGAGTTTTTCTTCTTCTTTTTTTAAGCGCATTTTTTCTTTTTCGCGCAGCTCTTCGGGCAGGGGAATGATGAGCTTGATCCCTTCGACAAGAGCACTTGCGGAGAAGGCGTGGGGTTTTTCTTGAGTGGCGAAACTGATGCTGCGCAGGCGCACAAGTGAGGAGATGAGCGCTTGATTTTCGTGCGCGAGCTTGCAGAGAGGATCATGCGGCTCTGCGACAATCATTAAATCAGTAGCGACTCCCGGAGAAATCTGCATTTCAGCACGGATGGTGCGGATGCTGTGGATGATGTTGTCAAGGCGCGCAAACTGCTCTTCGACCTCTTTATTCATGTCGCTCTGTGCGACCACTTGAGGGAAAGGGGCGACGATGCACGCGCGTGCAAAAAGAGCTTCGCACGTTTTCTGTACATAGGGATCAGTACTTGCGCTTTTTGTCTCAAAGCGCTCTTTGAGAATTTGGAAGAGCTCTTCGGTGATGAAAGGTGCCATCGGGTGCAGAAGGCGCACGCAGTGCACAAGAGTCACGACGAGAATTTTCTGTTTGTTTTTGCGCTCCTCTTGAGAGCCGACTTTTCCAAACAAATAGGGTTTTACGATTTCGACGTAGTAGGCACAAAATTCTTTCCAGAAAAAGTCGTAGCTTGCTAGCGCCGCTTTATCAAAAGCATATTTTGTAAGATGAGCATCGACTTCTTGCGTGATCCGATTGACAAGAGATAAGATCCAGCGATCTTCCAGAGTAAAAAGAGAAGAATCCAGTCCGGTTGCAAAGTCATCTTTGGTCAAATCTTCGACGTTCATGAGCACAAAGCGCGCGCCATTCCAAATTTTATTGGCAAAATTTTTAAATTCTTCAAAGCGGCGTAGGTCCAGATCAATCTGGCGTGCTTCTGTTGCGCTCGCACAAAGAGCCATGCGCATGGCATCCGTTCCAAAGCGGTCGATGATGTGCAGGGGATCGATCACGTTGCCTTTGGTTTTGGACATCTTCTCCCACTTAGAATGCACATCCGCAGGAGTGGGTGTGCCTAGATCGTAGCTGTCGCGCTCTTGTCCTGTGATGAAGTGGGCCATCCCTTCTTTATCGTGGCGCCAGTAGGATTTTCCGTAGATGAGCCCATGCAAAAAGGCCTCGGGGAAAGGGGCACTTTCAAGTGCATATTCACCCATCATGATCATGCGCGCAACCCAAAAAAAGAGGATGTCATGTCCTGTGATTAATGTGCTGTTGGGATAAAATTTTGCAAGCTCAGCCGTTTTTTGGGGCCAGCCCAGAATGCTAAACGGCCAAAGTGAGGAGGAAAACCACGTATCTAGCACATCCTCATCTTGCCGCCATTCACCGGGCGCTTTTTCCACTTCAGGGGGGACGCCCCCTCCAACATGGCACAGCATTTTGTCGCTTTTTTTATGGTACCAGATGGGGATGCGGTGGCCCCACCAGAGCTGCCGGGAAATGCACCAGTCGCGCAGGTTTTCGATCCAATGAAAATAGGTCTCTTCCCAGTGCGCAGGAAGAAGGCGCACGCGCTTACTCTGCACAGCAGAAATCAGTTTTTCTTTAAAGGGCTGCATTGCAATGAACCACTGCTTGGAAAGATAGGGCTCAATGACCGCTTTAGAGCGGTAAGAGATCCCTACGCGGTGCATGTGCGGAACAATTTTTTCAATTAGGCCCAACTTTTGTAGCTCAGCTACCACCTTTGTGCGCGCCTCTTCCATGCTAAGTCCCTGAAACGCACCTCCATTTTCATTGATGCGTCCATCGGGCGTCATGATGTTGATGAGGGGAAGATCGTGACGTTTGGCAATCTCATTATCGTTCGGATCGTGTGCAGGCGTGATTTTGACCGCTCCCGTTCCAAAGGTTGCATCCACATGGTGATCGGAGATGAGGGGAATACGCCTTCCCACAAGAGGAAGCGTGAGAAAGTTGCCAAGTAAGTGCGCATAACGTTCATCTTTGCCAGAGACGGCAACAGCAACATCTCCTAGCATCGTTTCAGGGCGCGTTGTGGCAATCACCACCGAGCCACTTTTATCTTCGAGCGGGTAGCGGATGTACCAGAGAAAAGAAGATTTTTCCTCATGCTCCACCTCATCGTCCGCAATGGCCGTCTGTGTGACAGGATCCCAATTGACAAGATAATCGCCTCGATAAATGAACCCTTCATCGAACATCTTTTTAAAGAGGGTCTGCACTGCTAGGCTACGCTCTTCATCCATCGTGAACGCAAGGCGCGACCAGTCGCAGGAGCAACCCAATTTTTTCAGCTGCGAAAGAATCGTATTCTCGCTTTTTTCTTTCCATGCCCAGGCATGCTTAAGAAATTCTTCACGGGAAAAATCTTTACGCCGCTTTCCATACTTTTCAAAAAGTTGTTTTTCTACGATGAGTTGTGTGGAAATGCTCGCATGGTCAGTTCCTGGCACCCAGAGAGTTTCATAGCCGCTCATCCGCTTCCAGCGGATCAAAACATCCTGCAGAGTATTGACAAGAGCATGCCCCATGTGCAGAGCTCCTGTGACGTTGGGCGGGGGAATAGAAATCGCGTAGGCCGGCTTTGAGCTTTGGGGATCCGCATAAAAGAATTTTTTTTCTTGCCAAAAGCGGTACCACTTCTCCTCTACCTCTTTTGGCTCATACGATTTTGCCATCTCTTTCATAGGCAAAAACCATACCGTATACCAACATTTTTAACCACAGAGATAAGAACCACAGAGGAATAAAAATGATAAAAGGATGGAATGATATGAAGGATAAAGAAAAAATGAGACCATTGCATAAGTCAACGGTCTAAGAAAAAAATAACAGGATGACAGGATG
>CAZLDZ010000130.1:0-3257 GCA_964558435.1 uncultured bacterium | reverse complement strand
AAATGTCTTTTTTTTCGCTCCCGAGAACATAAACGGCAAACTGAGCCGCAGCATTAATGCATGAAAAGGTCAGGCTCATGCGCCAACATTTTTTTTGAGGGACAAAATTGGCAATGACTAACCGATCGTGCACTCTGAGCCCTTCAGTATGCGGAAACAAAGAGGCTGTATGTCCATCGTCACCCATGCCCAGCATCACAAAATCCAGGGGTTTTCCTTGAAGAGTCTTTTTGAGGGTGTCTTCATATTTTTGGGCTTCTTGCGCAATCTCCTTTTCTGCGCACATGCGAAAAACGTGCGAAGAGGGGATAGGAAGGTGCTTGAATCCCGCTTCCATGGCCACGTGAAAGTTGCTTTCTGGATTTTCTTTAGGGACTGCGCGCTCATCGCTCCAAAACACAAAGACTTTCGACCAGTCAATTTTTTTGGGACATTGTGCAAGGCGCTCGTAAATGGCCTTCGGCGTGCTTCCGCCGGAAAGGGCGACGGAAAACCTACCGTGATTTTTGATGCACGAAGAGGCGAGCTCAAGCCAGTGCTGCACGCAGAAAGAAAGTGTCTCTTCACGATCACCCGGAACAATGAGCTTACGCCTCATTTGGCAAGCTCCTGAAGAACCCGAACGTAATGCTGGCTTGTGCTGCTGTGGCAGATTTCTTTAACTAGGGATTGTCCCTTTTCTCCTTTGGGGAAAAGAAAATGGACAGGCATTTCACAAAAATCTGCTGTAGAATAGGTCAGTGTGATCTTTTGCGGACCATCGGTGTGGCATAAAAAATGGTACGATGAGCTCTCTGTTGTGATCTCAACTTCCAAAATCATCCCAGGCGCAAGTTTCTCTTGCTTCCCTGCGACTAAAAGAAATTTAGGTTGTTTATTCCACTGTAAACAAGTGGAAAGCCAGTTTTGCAAGTAAATCGCCTGGATATTTGTGTGAGAAAAAGAAGGCGTTTGTTGTGCGTTGTAGGTGATTTTGATCTCTTGTGCTTTTTTAAGTTCTTGCAATTTTTCCTCGGCAAAAAAAGTAGAAGTTAGCACATCGCGAAAACTTTCTAGGCGCGCCCAATTGAGATCGGCAATTTCAACTTTGGATTCACTGTGATTCTTCAAGAGAGCCCGCGCAAATTCTTGAAGCGAGCGGGCAGATTCCGAATCAAAAATGAGACGTGTTGAGAGTTGTTGCATCGCAGAAAAAAGGGGATCTTTACGGGCGGGATCTTCTGCCCAGATTAAATAAACAGGAAGATCGGGAAGAATGTGGGGAAGAATCACAAAAGGAATGCGCGCTTTCCAAGGACCTGTGGCATCAATTTTTATCACATCGCAGGCAACTCCCAAAGAGGAGATCACAGAGACTTTTGCAACAAGTGCACCTTGTTCACCCGGATGTGCTGTAATAAAAATCAGGCGCGAAGGAAATTTTTCGACCACTTTTTCTGCAATTTTCTGAAAATAGTCTGCGCGCGCCGTCTCTTCTGTATAAAAAATTAAATTAAAAAGACTCGCACGCATTTTGCTCTGGCCTTCCTGACCCCAAATCTTTTCAAGCGCACTGTGGATTTCTTGGGGTTTGATGAGCATTTCTGTCACAAAATTCTCCATTTGCGTCCGTCTTTTTTCATCAGAGCATCGGCACTTTCCGGTCCCCAGCTTCCTGAGGCGTAATTGGAAAAATCCGCGGGTTTTGTCTTTTGCCAATATTCTAAAATCGGTGAGAGAATCTTCCACGAATGCATCACTTCATCTTCGCGCGCAAAAAGGGTGCTATCTCCAAAAATCGCATCGCAAATGAGCCTTTCGTAGGCCTCAGGTGGAGCTTTTCCAAAATAGGAGCCATACAAAAAGTCCATTTTTACAGGTTGGATCGGATTACGGGGGCCCGGCACTTTGCAGTTAATTTTTAGCGAACTTCCCTCGTCCGGTTGAATGCGCAGTGTCAAAAGATTTGCACTATTCGATTCTTTGCCTTGATGGAATAGCGCGCGGACAGGGGATTTGAAAATGATCGCGATTTCTGTGGCCCGCTTGGGAAGACGTTTGCCCGCACGCAAATAAAAGGGGACACCATCCCAGCGGAAGTTATCGATGAAAAAGCGCAAGGCGGCAAAAGTCTCGACATTCGACTGAGGATTGACGTTTTTTTCTTGCCGGTAGCCAATGACCTCTTCCCCATCGATAAAACCTGGGGCATATTGCCCACGCACACTATGGGTTTCAAAGTCGGAAACAATGGGGCGAATCGCCTGAAGAACTTTGACTTTTTCATCTTGAATCGCGTGCGCAGAAAGAGTGACGGGTGGCTCCATCGCAACTAGCGTCACAAGCTGCATCATGTGGTTTTGAATGATGTCGCGCAGAAGCCCTGCTTCTTCCCAGAAAGCGCCGCGCGAGCCAATCCCGATGCTTTCTGCCACCGTGATTTGGACATGGTCGATATAGCGATTATTCCACAGAGATTCAAAAAGAGAGTTCGCAAAACGGAAAATGAGGATGTTTTGCACCGTCTCTTTTCCAAGATAATGGTCGATACGGAAAATCTGCTTTTCCTTTAAAAATTTCGTCAATTCATTTTGAAGAACAAGAGCCGAATCAAGATCGTGACCAAAGGGCTTTTCAATGATGATGCGCGACCATTTTGCCCCCTGATCTGCCTCGTAGATTAAACCATGTTTATGCAGCTTTTCACAGATAAGCGTAAAAAAGCTCGGCTGCGTCGAAAGGTAAAAAATGCGGTTGCCTTTTGTCCCAAAACGCGTGTCAAGCTCCTGTAGAAACTTCTTTAAGCGCTCGTACCCTTCGTCATCGTGAAACTCTGAAACATGAAAGAAAATCTGCTCCTGAAAATGCTTCCAAACAGCCTCATCTATCGGCTTGATGCGGGAATATTCGGATACCGCCTGATGCATCTCTTCTCGAAACTGCTCGTGAGTCTTTTCTCTTCGTGCAAAGCCCACACAGGCAAATTGCAGAGAAAGTTCACCCTCGCGTATTAAATTGTAAAGAGCCGGAAACAGTTTGCGCGCAGTCAAGTCTCCTGTGGCCCCAAAAATCACCACAATGCAGGGATCGATGAAACGATTCGAAACGCCCGGCTCTTCCAAAGGATGCGCATCAAGTTCTGACATAAGCTAACCCTTTATAAAAAAATAAAGAGGAATTTGCAAGAATAATGGATGATTAATAAATCACCTGAATCTTGTTTAGCGCTTCCTTCACACAAGTCGGGGGTCTGGCGTTACACGTCCCGACCCCCCGCT
>CAZLDZ010000129.1:0-3277 GCA_964558435.1 uncultured bacterium | reverse complement strand
AAAGAAGGCCTCGTGGCCTCCTACCTCACCGTCTTCATCACCACATCCCCCTTCTTGAAACCCCCGCAGTATTATGCAAATAGCCTAACCGTTTCCCTCGGCGAGCCCACCGCCTACACCCCTCACCTCATCACGTGCGCCAAGCAGGCCCTTCACACCATGTTCCGCGCCGGCTTTTCCTACAAAAAAGCCGGCATCATCCTGCAGGAAATCATCGAAGAGCGCGCAAACACCCCCTCCCTTTTTTCGCAGCAGGATGGAAAAAAGAAAAAACTCATGGACGTCCTGGACAACGTCAACGCCCGCTTTGAAAACCCCAAAGTTCAGTTTGCCTCTGAAGGCCTCCACAAGCCTTGGAAGGGATTGAGAGAAAGCTCAAGCCCTAGGTATACAACCTGCTGGGATGAACTTTTGACAATCTGTACTTAAATGTACGTTTTGTACACAATATACAAAAACATAGGAGATTGATTATGTCCCCACGCATGCAACGCATCTCTTGCAAAGAAGTGCGCGAACACATGGCTTTTGTGATTAACCAAGTCGCTTTTAAAGACAAAAAATTCACACTCACACGACATGGCAATGAAGTCGCTGTCCTCATTTCCTTAGAAGAGTGGGAAAAACTCGAAAAACTGTTAGAAGCCCGCGAGGATAAAGAAGACATTTATGATGCCGATTTAGCGCATAAAGACTACCGAAAAAGAGGAGGGATTTCTTTGAAAGCTCTTAAGAAAAAACCCTCCTTGTCCTCAAAATTGGCCATCGAAAAGACATCTACCTAGATTAAATACACAAGTCGCTTATAATCAATATATTATACATTAAATAAATTATTTACAATTATTCAATATAATGATATAATAAAAATAAAAATTTTATTATGTCATCAAAAGTTGATCTTAGAACACGCTTATTAAATCCGGATAATGCCGATGCCTTTAGGTCTGAGGTGCGGGAAGGGGCGAGCTTACGCGCAATCACGCGCGTAGTATGCGAAATCCTGGAAAAACACCCTCCGCGAAAAACTCAAGAACTTGTGCGCAAGAATTTTCAGGCTGCCATCGAGGGAAAACAAGCGCGCTTTTGCCAGCAGATAGCAAATGCTCAGCCGATTACCCAAGTGATTCTGAAGCTTTTGGTCTATTTTTTTTATGCGATCGAAAAAATCACGACAGAGCTCTCAGATGAAGAGGCTTTTGAAAAGGCTTTAGAAAAAGGTGGGAGTGCTCTATTTGGCACAGCACTCGATGAAGCAACCGCCCTTTTTAAAGAGTTTGATTTCTTTTATCAGAACCCTTGGATTATCTCTGCAGAGAAGGTATTAACCACTCAAGAAATCGAGCAACTTTTACAAAATCGAGCTCAGATTCCACAACTTCCACACGGCCAACAAAAAGTCTTGAAAAAAGGGAAACGTTTTCCGCGTAATATTTTAGTCGATGGCGACCAGGCATATCTTTTACTGCATTCGAAAAAAGACCCAGTTCTGGGGTCTGGAGGGACATCTAAAGCGTGGAAGGCGATTGATCTTCAAACAGGAAAAGAGTGCGTCATCCTCAGCACTAACCTTATTGATGATGATCGAGAAATACGCATCCAAAAACACATAGATCTTACACAGAAACTTAGGCCCAGCGGATTCTTTCCAGAACTCCATGCAACAAAAACTGTACAGAACATAAAAGGAGATAAAAAATCCTGGAGAATCTGTGAATATTGCGATCTTGGAGAACTCGGGAACTTTAAATATCGACTTAAAGCTTCCGAAGCCCAAAGAATCACATTAGATATTTTACATGGGGTGAAAGAATTACATACCAAGGGCTACGTACACAACGATCTCCATGCGGGCAATGTCGTACTTTACCGCGATGAACAGGGACATATCCGGGCAAAACTCATCGACCTGGAATTTGCAGAAAAAATCGGTACGCTAGGAATCTTGGGCGTGGTAGAACCAGCACGCGATATTAGAGAATGTGGATTGAGGATTTTTCCGAAAATTTCAGAATTATGTGACAATGAAGCCTTCCGTAAATCTTTAGATCCAATCGCTGCAGAAATGGTTAAGTCAAATCTTAGCCTCGACCAGTGCATTGCAAATATCCAGGCCATCAAAGTCTCTTGAGCAAAAGATCCCTTTTTCGTTAAAGTGCGGGTATGCTAGAAAAACTCCGCAACAGCAATCACCTGGGATATTAACTTGAGGCACTTTTTTCTCCTTCTTTGCATCCCTATTTTTCTCTTTTCCCGTGAAATCCAAGATACCCTCCCTCCTACAGCCCCCCCTTCGGAAGAAGCCAAGTTAAAATCGCTCTATTGCAGCCTAGACCCTTTATCCATCACGCAGCACCTGGCCTTTTTTGAGCTTTACCCCAACACCAACTATGGCAAAGAAGCGCTGCACAAAGCCTGGGTTCTCTTAAATGGTGGAAAAGAGGTTGAAGGAGCAGAGGCACTTCCTTTCCCTCACCTCGATCTTCAAACCATCATCACTCTCATTACAAGACAATCTTATGATGCGTCGCCTAGATTAAGCGAAGAGCAGCTTTGCTTGATTGAAAATTTGGGAAAAAGCTTGCACAACCGGACGCTGAAAGGGCACCAAATTTGGTCGGAAAAAGAAGCACTCGCTCTTGCCTCTGAAGAGATTGACCTTGCGCGCGCTTTACTGATTGCGCAATTTGACAAAGAAAAAAATCCCAAGCAAGCCGTCCGCCAATATGAAGCCAGTTTGGACCTCATGGCCCTGCAAATTCGCGCCCGCCTCAGTAGTGCTCCTTCCAATGAAGAAAAAATCCGCGAGATTAGCAGATTCATTTTCCAAGAAATGCAATTCCGTTTTCCTCCCCACTCTCTGCATGCAAAAGATATCGACCTGTACACCTTTCTCCCCTCTGTCATCGACAATCGCCAGGGGGTCTGCTTGGGTGTTTCCATTCTCTATCTTGCCCTCGCCCAGCGCCTCGGACTCGACCTCACAATCATCACACCTCCGGGCCACATCTTCTTGCGCTATGAAGAAGGTGCCATGGCACTAAATATCGAAACGACCGCCCGCGGCATCCATCTTCCCGACGAAGTCTACCTCGGCATCAACACCCGCAATCTGGAAAAACGCACCCTCAAAGAAGTGATCGGGATGGCCTTTTTCAACCAAGCCTCTGTCTTCTGGGGAAAAGAGGATTTTCGCTCCACCGTAATCCTGTATGAAAAAGCGCGCCCTTACCTTCCCAACGACGATCTTTTGAAGCTCTTTTTAGGACTCAACTAC
>CAZLDZ010000128.1:0-3296 GCA_964558435.1 uncultured bacterium | reverse complement strand
CGGGCTCGAAAAATTGCAGCCAAAACTTTGCATAAAGATATAAAAGTTAATATTCGATTATCCAGCAGAGATGTGCTCAACATTAAACAAAAAGCTGCTTATGAAGGGCTTCCTTATCAAACACTGATCGCAAGTGTTTTACACAAATATGCAGCAGGATATTTAGATCTAGGAAAAAGAATCTAAGAAGTCCATTTGCTCTTATCCGACTTTATTAACCCATTAAGATTATGAATGTTTATTATGTGTACTTGGACAGAGTGGATTCGACCAATGATTGGGTGAAGCGGCATGCCCAGGAGCTGAAGCGCGATGGGGTGACGTGTGTCACGGCAGAAGAGCAGACGGCGGGTAGGGGGCAATTTAAGCGCACGTGGCTGTCGGGTCGCGGGGATGCCGTTTTGGCGACACTCTTTTTTATTCTACCCAAAGCAAGCCCGGTGTTGCCAAAACTTGGCCAGATATTTTCTGCCTCGTGCTGCACCGTGCTAGAAAGTTTGGGCTTTTCGCCCACGATCAAGCCGCCCAACGACATTCTTCTGGACGGGAAAAAAGTTGCCGGCATTTTGTGTGAGATTATCGATCTCGGAGAGGTTCATGGCGTTGTGTTGGGATTTGGAATCAACGTCAGCACACAAGAAAAGCTCTTATTGTCGATCGATCAGCCTGCAACATCACTTGAACAAGCCTCAGGCAAGAATTGGAAAAGGGACGAGATCCTGGAGCCACTGATTCAGCAGTTTCTTAGAGACCTTCAAGAACCCTGAGCGGCCTTCTGGGCACGTTCCCAGGCTGCAAGCATGGCGCCTCTTACAAGATCTACGTTTGGAGGAAGGAGCAGCTCTTCAGGTGTGAAGCTCATTTCCCCTTGCACCATGTCGTTGACCACAACAAGACGTGGCTCGCCTTTGGAACCAATGGTCGTCAAGAACATCTGCTCAAACGTTTCTTCTTTAGAAAGATGGTTACGCATCACCATGATGACGCAATCTTTTTGACCCGCAGCAAAGCGGAATAAGTAAGGAAGATCAGGTTCTTCTTGCAGGAGAATTTCGCGGGCCACTTCACGTTCTGCAATGCGCGCCACCCCCTTTGTTTCAAAGTAGCGCATCGCCATCGTAAGCGCTCGCTCGGGCGCCGTGCGTTTGAGTAAGGCACCACTTTTCTGCTGCGCTCTTTCTTCCCGTAGCGGCTTTACCATTTCAGGGATCTGGTCAACAGGTGTAGTCTCTTTGATTTTGGGCTCTCGAATTAATCTTTTTCCTTTTGCAAAATAGGCATCCGCAACATAGCCTCCCATTTGCAAATTCCATTCGAGCTCTTCGCGAACCATCAACTTCAATACCAACTCAGGAAGATTTTTCACATGCTTGGCAACCTGCTCAATAGCAAGTGCCATGAACTCCTCAAATCCCCCTTGCGTAGCCTGTCCAAGGAGGGAAACAATATCCTGCAGGCCAATGATGCGCGGCTGAAAATCGGAAGGAAACACCTTAAGCTTTTGAATCACCGTGCGCCGCAAAATTTCAAGAGCAGCGCGCACTGGGAGCTGGGGAAGTTCTTGCATGGTTTTTAAATACAATGCATCTGCTTCAATGAGGGCATGGGTTCCCTCGTGTACCTGATTCTTGATGCTTTCTGACTCAAATAGGTCGTTTCGGTTGACGCGCGCAAAAGGATCAAAAGCCATCAGTCTAATGCTAGCCTGGCTTCCTTTCACAGCAGGATGGCCTTCGAAGCGCACATGCAACTGAAGCTGTTCTTTGGAAAGGAAGGAGGGAAGAGGAAGTGTGACACGTCTTTTTCCCGGTTCAATCTTGAATCCGACCACATGCTTGATCACGCAACCTTTTGGTGCAATGATTTCAACAGAAGCACCCGTAGCAATAAAGCCTCTTCTTTTTTGTACTTTGCGGATCACGTCAATGAGCTGTTCCGGATGCCCGAGAGCAACCTTAAACACCTCTCCAAAGCCTCCGCGCAGGTTTTTCAGCTGTTCCATCTTGGCACTATTCCCCATCGCGCCTGGGTAGACCCCGATAAGCTCCGCAAGCTCAGGATAATTCTCAAAAAGAAAAGCAATAATCTCTGCAATATAGCGGTCAGGAATAGTTTCCGTTTCTCCATCTGTTAGAGAAACAAAAATGTTTTGGCGTTGCACACCTACCGCCCTGTCATGAATGGCTACTCTAAGCAGCTGAATAAAACCATCCAGATACCCCGGAAGAATGACGGTGCCAGTTTCTGGCTCAAGCACGGAGCCAGGTCCTGTTCGCGCTAAACGATCAGCAAGCTCTTGGCGCCTTCCTGAACCAGGCTGTCCTGCAGCTGCAGGAGGCTCATTTAAGATTTCCATGGGCATTTGGAGCTTATAATGATCATTAAAAGTTCCCAGCCCAAATCGCGTTCCTGTAGGCAAGCCCCGTCTTACAGTCTCTGGGAGCGCTTGACGCAGGGTTGTGGTGCCTCCATTGCCTCTCATGCTTCTACTTGTATCTGCAAGAACAAAAAGGTTGGGAGGTGGAGACTCTGCCATTTTAAGCCTTTCTTCACTTTCTTCCAAGACAAGGCCAATTGTCGCATCAACAATCGTATGTCCTCCTCTTCCTTGGTTCTGCACCACATACAGGCCAAATTGACAATTCACATCAAAGGAAGGAATACCTACAGGAGGTGTGGGAATGGGGGTCGTAGATCCTACTCCTAGATATTCTGCCACAATTTGTGCAAGAACAGTTGGTAAATCACTAACGTGTTCTATCTCTGTACGCAAAGCTTTTGCATTATCTATGAGCTCATTCTCAGCCTTTTTAATGCCGAGAGTAATCGCCTCACGCCACTCATCAATAGGACTAGCTGCGGCAGCAGCAGGAGTAGCTTGTGCAACAGCTTGTTTTTCATCGCCTTGATCTACTTTTGGAGGCTTAAAAAGCTCGCACGTTTTTTCAAAATCCAAAACCTTTTCCTGAGCGCGTAGAGGTGCTATTCTTTTGTCTTTTGGAGTCGCTGTATGCGTGATTACTATCTTTCTACGCTGATATTTACTGAGATTATTGGTTCCTCCCATGAGATCTATCCAGGCAAGAATCTTCTCGATGATGAATTCGCGTAATTTCTCATCCCTGTAATTGGGATTTCTGCGCAAAAGCGCCACTTCATCCCGAGTTGAACCCATGGATTTCATAAAATTTTGGCTTTCAGCCAAAGCCACAAACGCCGCATTACGGAACAAATGCACCACAACAAAAATAAGTTAAAGAATTTGTCCTTCTTTTTTTTTTTTTAATAAAAAATCT
>CAZLDZ010000127.1:0-3356 GCA_964558435.1 uncultured bacterium | reverse complement strand
CTCTACAACCGACGGGGTTGTGAATGAGCAAAAACAGAATGCCTACATCGAAGCCAAAATGACCTACCGCATCGATCGTCTCGTAGAGCGCCAAGCCGAGTTCAATTTAGACTTCCCCATTTTTTTGACAGGCGGCATCGGCACCGATTTTGAATATGCCCTCGAATCCGTGAGAAGAAAAGTGGGCGGCACAGCAACAAACCCCATCCTTCTTTTTGGCTCTTCTGATTACTGGCGCCAAAAAATCACCCCCAGCTTCCAATGCAATTTGGCTACCGGCACAATCAAAGGCTCTGAGTGGATCAGCAACTGCTTCTTCTGTGTGAAAAACGCACAAAGCGCGCTCGATCTCTATAGGAAATTTTTCTCTGGACAGCTCAAGATCGGCAAAAATGGTCCTATCTACCCTGAAGGGTTTGTTTCCTCTGTACTGGACAATTTTTGACCCCCAGCGCTGGCTGCGGCTTTGCCATATCGATTTTTGGCCTCGAGAAATAGCCTTTGGCTATTCCCCTTCGTCCAAAAAACGCTTCGCTTCAATCTGGCTTTGCCTCGCTCACCTCTGGGGGCCAAAAATTGTCCAGTACAGAGGATTGTTTCAGTTTGACATTTTTCCCCTGAGAAGAGGAAAATTTTCGCATGTCTTATCTCACGGTTACTTCTTTAACAATGTTTCGCGAGATTGCCACTCTCGTAAAAGAAGGGAATTGTCAACAGGCCACTATGCGCTTTGCCGCGTATGCTACGGGCGTCCTGGGCCAGAATGAAAATCCAGCGCTGCGCGATCTTGTCGGACGTCTTTTATGTGATGTGACACACGATCCCTCACAAAAGTTGCGTTGTGCTCAAGAGATCCAAACGGCTGCCCAGCTTTTTTGCTACAAAGAACTCTGCGCCCTTTACGCAAAGGATATCCAGTGCTATTGGTACCCTTTCTTTTTTCAATTTCAACGCCATACTTTTTTGCTTTTTAAAACAATTCTAGCAAAAGAAGAAGCTCAACGGTTTTCGATTGAACAATTATTTCCTGCCTATGAGGAATACCTCACAAAAAAATCCTTAAAAGGCCTGGAATCCTGTTTGAAATTTCTACTTAGTAAAGCAAAAGAGCCTCAGCACAAAATCGAATTGCGCCACTTAATCGGAACGCTCTGTACACCGGAGCTTCTTATGGAGTCAGTGTATACTTTTCTTCCTCAAGACCACCCTGCACCTGACCCTGAGCTGGGAATGATCGAACTATTAGACCATTTCCGCATCATGCGTAGCTATTTTCTTGCATGCAACCACTATAGCAGTCGGAGTGCATCCACACAAAAAATGGAAAAGACGCGTCTTGAGATGCAAAAAATGGTGGCCATTCCCAAAGAGCAGGGATCTCGAGCATTTTTAAATTTAATTATGCGTTTTTTTCACCAATCAAAAAATGCAGTCCGCGCTTGTGGCACAGAAATTGTCGGACAACTAGAAGATTTTCTAAATCGCCAAGACACTCCAGATCTTAGACAAGTTCAAGAATGGGTCGAGTTTCTAGACAAGGCTTTGAAGAAAGCAGAAATGCTATCAACATTTGCCTATGAGACAGCTGAATACATTCCTTTTTGCAGCTTTAAGCAACTAGAAAAGGAATGGAGTGCATTCCGTGAAGTGACAAAAAAAGCGACCTTTTCAGCCTTTTTCCATCAAAAGCTTGCGCAATACCTTGCTGCGGCACAAAACCCCAGCTCTAAAGAAGGGCATCATCGCGCTGAGTATCGGCTCACAATGCAAGAGGATTTTGAAGAGCAGTATCGATCCCAATTCGAAGACTGTCAAAAAAAGCGCGTCTGGTTAAAAGGGCTTTTTCACCTACCACTGATTGCTGCCGAGCGGCTGACTAAAACCAGATCGTTCAAACTCGTATACGTCCCTACAGAAAAAAAAGGTGAAAAAAAGGGCGATGAAAAGACTAGTTCTGATCTCGTGATCGAAGATGTGACCCCGTCTCGAAAGGCTTCTTCATCTGCCGCTGTAGCATCTAAAACAGATCATGCAAGCGCCCTTTTTGCTCTACTTCAAGAACAGTGGGATACCCATAAAGAAAAATGCGCAGATCTTGCAAAACCTTATTGGCAACAGAGCGTGTGGCAAATGCAGACACTTGTCACACTTCTAGAAAGGCTCACCCATGAAAAAACCGCTGCTTTTCCCGCTGTCTGTCTCTTTTTAAAAGAATCGTCGCGTGCACTTGAGCAGTGTTTAAAAACCATGCGCTTGATCCATAATCTCCCTCCCCTTTTAGATAAGCACAATCTCTTGCACTTAAAAGATGACCTTCCCCTGTCTGATGCTTCACTCCTCCTATTATGGAAAATGAATTATGCAGAAATGGCAACGCGCGATGTCTCTCTTTTTGAACCTGAAGAAAACCTCTCTTTTGCCCAATCTCTTGTTCTAAAAGCGCAAACTCAGCCTTTTGCACAGTATACTAAAGATTTTTCTTCACTTGTCGAAGCGCTTTTCTTGGGATTTTTAGAGATGAGTGGATGCCAGAGAAAAGAAAAACGAGAACAAGCCTGCACTCTTCTTCAAGGATTGCTTGCGCAAGACCCGCCTTCCCCTCTAAAACAGCAAGCCACCTGTCATCTGCCCCTCTTACAAAAGATTGAAATCCTAAGAAAGACCCTTGCAGATCTTCCCTCAGATTGCGCACCAGAATATGTCGCCAATATTGATGCAAATCTTCTTGCGTGCCTTGAAGCTGAAGTCCGTTTTTCTCCTAAACCTGCAGGAATCCGCACCCACCTGACAGTGATTTTTGAATCTCTTCCCCTGCTTGCAGAAAATCTTTTAGCCATCGCTTTAATACACAATGGTTCTGAACAAGGACCCGGTGTATTCCAGCACAACCTCCTTGGTATGCTCAAAGAAACTGGAATCAGAGTTCGTGATAAAGATTTATTAGACTTTTTAGGAAGAACTCCAGAATATCTCCAATTACGCTACCTTGCCTCCGCGCACATTCGCGATGCTACTGTTTTGCGCGTGGCAAAAGGAATTCGCATAGCCCAGGATAAGCCCATTGAGTTTTCAGCACCAACAGACGGGCTCAGCTTCCCAAAAGAAAGTGCCTCACATGAATTTCACACACTCATTGCACTTGCAGAAAAAGAATTTAGCCTTTTGCAAAAATTCGCAGAGAAACTCATTAAATCCATAGAATGAGACCGTTCAGGAAAAACCCCAAAGAAAAAATGATAAGAATGATACAATGAGACCATTGCATAAGTCAAAGATCTAAGAAAAAAATAACAGGATGGCGGGATGGATAGGATGAAGAGTGAAGAGTTCCATAAAGTTATATCCTGTTCATCCTG
>CAZLDZ010000126.1:0-3419 GCA_964558435.1 uncultured bacterium | reverse complement strand
GACCGCTTCGCTTTCATCTGGCTTTGCCTCGCCGAGCATCTTGTCACCTTTTTGAAGCTCGGATTAATATGGGGAAAACTTGAGCTCAATCTAGCATCTGCAATCGCGCTCTTGCAAGCAAAATTGCACCACACATTTTAAGACATTGAGATTGGGAGTGTTGCACAACTTGAGACCGTTGCATAAATCATGCTTATCAGGAAAAACCCCGAAGAAAAATCACAGGATGGCAGGATGGACAGGATGAAGAGAGAAATAACAGGATGAACAGGATGTAACTTTATGGGACTCTTCATCCTATCCATCCTGTCATCCTGTTATTTTTTTCTTAGATCTTTGACTTATGCAATGGTCTCAACTTATCTTTTTCGTGTCCGAATCCGAGTCCGTGTCCGAGCTGCCGAATTTCTTCTCTCAATCTAAGAAATTAACAAGATCGGCAGCTCGGACACGAAAGAGGGGCAATTGTCGTTTAGGAATAGGCCAAAATGAGCGCCGCTGCTTGGTTGGCGATCTGTTCGACGGGGCAAGTTGTTAAACTTTTTGCAGCAAGCAGCCCTTGTTTTTTGTAGCCGAGAGCAAACAGAGCTTTTGTGCGGTTAAGAAGCGTAGGAAAGTGGTTGGGTTCGAGCTTGAGCGCCCTTTCAATTGTGGCAAGCGCCATCAAGTTGTTGTTTTTTTGAAGATACAAAGCCCCTAAAGTTTGCAGGTCATAAGCACTGTGCGCAGAGAGAACCGAAAGCGCTTCAAAAAAGGTGAGCGCAAGATCGTAATTTCCTTGCTTGATGTACGAATAGCCCACGAATCTCAAGTCTTCGAGCTCATCTTCTTTCCAACCCAGAACTTCAAGCCAATTGGTTGCAACCATGAATTACCCTTTATGATATTGGCTGCGGCGCGTGTTAATGTCAATAAGCGTGCGGTCAAGTTTTTCAATCTTTTCAAAAAGCGTAAGCATCACTTTCTTTTGTTCTTCATCTGTTTCTGCGCTTTTTACGCGCTGAATCTGCTGCTGTCTTTTGTCATCTGAGCCAAGCGAAGGGAGAATTTGATGTGTGAAAACCCTTTTTTTCTGTTCCGCATATTTAGGGGGGCGCAAGAAATCCGCCCAAGAAGGATTGCGCTTGGAAGTTTCAAAAAGAGCATCGAATTCCGAAGAAAAACCTGGAGTTGTGACATCGATCGTTGCTTGAGAGGGAATGGCCGGTGCTTCCTTGGCCTGTTTTTCATCGTAATACTTCCTGTCCGCTGCATAGCGCGAGGAGACTTCTGGGCCAAGATCATCAATCGTACGTGGAGGCATAACTTCCTCTTAACTTTACCCCCTCTTTTTATCAATAAATTATTTTAAATCACGTCAATTACCACAAATTCCCACTTTTTATAACTTTCTCAATTTGAGCTAGAAGCGATAGTATTTTGGGGGATTTTTGCCGTGCTTTTTGAAAAATTCTTGCGACTCAAGCAACTTGGTGGTAGAGTGGGGAAAAAAGTGGAAATATCGATGCCAGGATTCTTCTTCAGCGGATCTACAGCAGCAAAACTCGATGAGAAAGGACGATTTGTCCTTCCTCAAGAGATGCGTTTTGGACTCGTGGAGAATGGAGCCTTAGAATTTAGCATTGCCTTGGGACTTGGAGGCTGTCTTGCGATTTATCGTAAGAGTGCCATCGAAAAAATCGTGCATAGATTCCAAGACAAACAGCACATCGGTAAGTTCCAAAAGTTTTTCACCCTCTTCTTCTCCACCTTGCACCCGACAACCTGTGACAAGGTGGGAAGAGTGGGGATTCCTCCGCTACTGAGAAAAGCCGTGGGCATTAAGAGCGAGATCGTGATAGCGGGGGTTTTAAATAAAATCGAGATCTGGCCCAAAGAGCACTACGACGCCCAACTATCTTCCGTGCTGAGTGGAAAAGATCCCGAGATGGACCTTGCAAAAATGTGCGAAGAGGCTTTTGAGCTTCTTGATTCAACTGGAGAGCATGCGAATGGAATCGGACAGAAAAAAGAGAGCGCACCTACCGGTAATGGTCTCAGAGGTTTTGACATTTTTACAGGGAAAGTCACTTAAGGTTTTTTACGAGGGGACAGTAGGAGCAGGGGGGCACGCCGAAGCTATTTTAGAGGCACACCCCGAAATTGGATTGTACCTTGCCTGTGATCAGGATCCCGATGCACTGGCTCTTGCGCGTGAAAGGCTTTGTCCCTGGCAGAAGAAAGTGAAGTTTATCCAGGGCAATTTTAGAGATCTGGATGAGCACTTGCATGAAGAGGGCATTGAACAAGTCGACGGTTTTTTTTTGATTTAGGAGTTTCATCTATGCAATTAGATCAAGGCCATAAAGGATTTAGTTTTTCAAAAGAGGGTCCTTTGGATATGCGCATGGATCCCGCGCTTTCCGTTTCCGCCGAAGAAGTGGTGAATGAGTGGCCCGAAGGGGAGCTCGGCACTATTTTTCGAGAATATGGGGAAGAGCCCAGATGGAGAAGAGCTGCAGAGGCAATCTGCCGGGCACGCAAAGAAGAAAAAATCAAAACGACAAGTCAACTTGCCGAAATTTTAGTCTCGGCCCTCGGTTTTCGCGGCAAAAAAAGATTGCACCCTGCAACCCTCATTTTTCAAGCGCTCCGCATCTGTGTGAATGATGAATTGGGTGCTATCAAGTCTGCTCTAGAAAAAGCGATCAAAATGCTCGCGCCTGTCGGAAGAATGGGCGTATTAAGTTTTCATAGCTTAGAAGACCGCATCGTGAAAAATATTTTCCGCGAGGCGGCACAAAAGCCTAAAAAGAGAGAAAAAGTGGCACCTCCTCCACTTTTGGCGCTTCTTACGAAAAAACCTCTCGTCCCCAGTTTTGAAGAAACACGCACAAATCCCCGTGCTCGTAGCGCCAAGTTGCGCTTCGTCGAAAAATTAGGATTCAGCGGATGAAAGGGGTTATTCTACGACTCCTCATTTGTGTTGCCTTTACGGGGTTGCTCCTTTATTCTTTTCTCACACTACAAAACGAGACGACGAAACTGCGCATTCAGCTTCCTAAACTGAGGGCTGAATTAAAAATAATTGAAGAAGAAAACGAGCGCTTGTTGTACGAGATCGAGCGTTTTGAAAATCCAGGCCACCTCATGCAACTAGCGCGACGCGCTGAATTTAGTCATCTTAAGCATCCTCTTGTGAAAGAGATTTTAACACTCAAGACTACGACTACATTTGTTGCTGTGCAACCCATGCATGAAAAACCTGCGCAAACAAAATCCAGAACTCCTCTTGCTGTTGCTCCCTAATGATAGATGTCTCTGAGAGATTGTCCACAAACTCGGTCTTTTAGGGATTTTAGGAGATTTTCGATGAGATTTCACAAGGACGAAAGTCCGTGCGAACGACGCAAGCCATGTGTAAGCACATGGCTGAGGAG
>CAZLDZ010000125.1:0-3468 GCA_964558435.1 uncultured bacterium | reverse complement strand
CGTTGGATGTTGGATTTTTAGAGCTCAAGGGGGCCGAGGCGCTCAATTTCACGCAAGCGGGACTGCACTTGGCTCGCGCGGGTTCCTGCGCCGAATTTGGAGACAAATTCCTGAAGTTGGGCAATCTTCTTTTCTTTGGTCTTGTTTTCTGCTTCTGCGCGCTCACGCACAGACGTTTTAGCGACGAGCATGTCGTCGTAATTTCCTGGGTAGATGATGAGGGTTTCGTAGTCGATGTCGGCGATGTGTGTTGTGATGGCATTGAGAAAATGGCGGTCGTGGCTGACGACCACAAGGGTGCCGCGATAAGCATGCAAAAAGTCTTCGAGCCAGCCGATGGATTCGAGGTCGAGGTGGTTGGTCGGCTCGTCCAAAAGAAGAGCCTCGGGATTCCCGAAGAGCGCTTGGCACAGAAGCGTACGGAACTGCATGTCTGTCGGAATGGACGACATTTTTTCATGGTGAAGTTCTTGAGGAATGCCCATGCCCGACAAGAAACTTTCCGCGTCCGAGTCGGCTTCGTAGCCGTTTTCTTCGGCGATGACCTCTTCGAGCTCGCCTAATCGGATGCCGACCTGATCGGTCATTTCTTCCTGATAAAGTCTGTTGCGCTCGGAAAGCGTTTCCCACAGGCGGAGGTTGCCCATGATCACAACGTCGAGGACTTTCATTTCGCGGAAGGGCTCGATGTTTTGCTTCAAAAAACCGACTTTGTTGGGGAGGGTCACGCTGCCACTTGTCGGCTCTTCCATTTTCATGATGATTTTCATGAGAGTGGATTTTCCTGAGCCGTTGGGTCCCGTCAAACCGTAGCGGTTGCCCGAGCTGAAGGTCACTGTGACATCTTCAAAGAGGGTTCGACTTGCGACTTTTTTAGAGACTTTGTTTAAAGTGATCATAAACAGGACATCTTAACAGATTTATGCATGAGCTAGAAACAGGAATTTCGAGGTTTTTGGAATATTTGCGCGTAGTAAAAAATTCTTCACCGCATACGCTCCGCAATTACGCTCTAGATCTCGGCGCTTTTTCTGCGCATTTAGGCCAGAAGAGTCTCCAAGAAGTCGATAAACGCGATATTCGTGCTTTTTTGGCGGCTTTAAGCCAAAAACAGGCCAAAAAAAGGACCATTTTGCGCAAGCTGTCCTCTCTGCGCTCTTTTTATCGTTTTCTGGCAAAGGAAAAACTTGTAAGTGTGAACCCTCTTGAAGAAATTGAAAGCCCCAAGCTGGAAAAAACGCTTCCAACTTCCCTCACATATGAGCACATCGAGCGGCTGTTTGCTCTCCCCGATACAAACACGCTCCTGGGGTTGCGCGACCGCACGATCATGGAACTATTTTATAGCTCAGGCTTGCGCATCAGCGAACTGATAGGGCTAGATATGCGCACATTGAATGCGCAAGAACTTCAAGTGCGTGTCATGGGAAAAGGGCGCAAAGAACGGGTCGTTCCCATCACGAAGAACGCGGCAGAATGGATACTTAAATATCTGCAACATCCGGGGCGCATTTCCCTCGATCCAGAGGCCCTTTTCCTCAATAGACACGGAAAACGGGTCACAGTGCGGTCGATCGATAGAAAATTTGCCGAGTATCTGAAAAAAAGTGGCCTTTCCGGAAAAATCACGCCGCACACGATCCGTCACACGATTGCCACACACTGGCTTGAAAAGGGGATGGATCTAAAAACCATCCAGATGCTTTTGGGGCATAGCTCTCTTGCAACCACGACCATTTACACGCAAGTGTCAACGAAACTCAAGCGCGAAGTCTACGAAAAAGCCCACCCTCGAGCGCGGCAATGAAAGAATTTACTAATATCACTCTTGAAGTCATGGGAAAAATCCCTGTGTGGCTTGCGGGGACGCTGGTGCGTAACGGGCCTGTGGATGTGGAGCTCGAAGAGAAACGCTGTGCCCATTGGTTTGATGGGCTCGCGATGCTACACGCGTTTTCTTTTGCTCAGGGCAGTGTGCGTTATACGAATAAGTTTTTGCGTACTGACGGCTACAGGCAGGTGTTTGAAAAAAGAAGACTAGATTATTTGGGGTTTGCTCAAGATCCGTGCGTTTCGAAGTTTCGGAATTTTTTCACCCGTTTATTTGGTCATGCGGAGGCTATTCCGAATGCGAATATCAACGTGGCCAAATTCGGCGCTGAAATGGTAGCGCTGACTGAGATCCCTTTGCCTGTGCGCTTTGACCCACAAACGCTCGAAACTTTGGGGGTATTTCATTACGAAGATTCCTTACCGCACAAGAAGTGTTGGGAGTCTGCGCATCCCCACATGCTGGAGAAAGAATCGATCAACTACTTAATCGATTATGGCGTGCGCTCTTGCTATGTGCTCTACAAGATGGAGTCCTCTTCTCGAGAAATTCTCGCACACATTCCCGTAAAAGAGCCTGCCTACATGCACAGTTTTTCGGTTACAGAAAATTACGCAATTCTCACAGAGTACCCCTTGGTCGTGCGTCCCTTGGATTTCCTTATAAAAGGAAAAGCTTTCATCCACAATTTTGTCTGGATGCACGAGCGCCCCACAAACTTTATCGTGATAGATCGAAGACAAGGAAAAGAGCTTTTTCGCTGCCAGGCGCCTCCCTTTTTTGCGTTTCACCATGTCAATGCCTATGAAGAAGCAGGAAAAATTAGACTTGATCTTGTCGCATACACAAATGCAGACATTGTCACGGGTCTTGCCGAGTATTGGCGCGGGACAAATCCTCGCCAAGATTCAATGGAGCTTAAGCGATTTACTTTGGGGCCTGACGGGATTGAGCAAGAAGTGCTACACACAGGAAGCTTTGAGCTTCCACGCATCAACTCAAGGTATGATGGAAAACCCTACAATTTCGCCTACTTTACAGACCCGCGGGAACCTCAAGGAAAAGAAGACATAAGACCACTCACAAAAATCCACATGCAAACTAAAGAAATCCAAATGTGGCAGGAGGCGGGATGCTATCCGGGAGAGCCGGTGTTTGTCGCAACACCTGATGCACGCGACGAAGATGATGGGGTGATTCTTGCTGTTGTACTCAAGCCTTTTCAGCAGGATGCTTTTTTGCTCGTTCTGGATGCTAAAACTTTTCAAGAAGTGGGCAGGGCCATGACAGATTTTGCTATTCCTGTTGGGCTGCATGGGCAATTTTTTCGCGAGTAGAAAATATGGGAAGGCGATAAGCCGGATTTTGTCGGGCATTTTCATGCCGAGCTATCATTCCTCTAGGGAACATGTCGCCAAGTTCCTCAAGCGATTTTGATTCCGATCTCCAGGAGCGAGATTTGTAGTGGAATCTTCTTGCTTCAGATAGGGTTTACAGCTCCTTGCATCTCTACAAGTGAGGCTGGCTCCTAAAGCCAGCATTTTCAGCCTATCCACAAAAGTGGCGGTGTGTTTTCTGTTGTACTTTCCGTAGCCTTACGGCCCCCAGTCTTTCACTGGTATCTTCTCCTGCGAAGT
>CAZLDZ010000124.1:0-3470 GCA_964558435.1 uncultured bacterium | reverse complement strand
GGAGCACGCTTGGAAAGCGTGTATACGTGAAAACGTATCGTGGGTTCGAATCCCACCTCCTCCGATGGTGGTTTGCTAAAAAAAATATTCACAAAAATAGTGCTTTAGCCGCATGAATGTAAAATATGCGTTGTCCTTTTTGTAATCACGATGACTCAAAAGTCACCGATTCTCGCAATGCCACAGAGACAAATGCTGTGCGCAGAAGACGGGAATGCTTGCAGTGTTTAAGGCGGTTTACGACTTTTGAAACCATCGATCTCACGATCCAAGTTTTGAAGAGGGATGGACGCTATGAGGATTTTTTACAGGAGAAGCTCGTCAAAGGCCTAGATGCGGCCTGTAGGCATACGCGCATCAGCCATGAACAAGTCAGGACCATTGCCTACACGATTACAGCAGATCTCATGGAACGCCAGGTGAAGGAGATCTCGACCAAAGAACTCGGTGAAATTGTGATGAGGCGTCTGCAAGATCTCGATACGATTGCATATATTCGCTTTGCCTGTGTCTACCGACGCTTTAAAGATGTTAGTGAATTGAAAGATGCCCTTGAAAATGTACCCCAACCAGAGGTTGTTCATGCCATTGAAAAAGAGTGAAATCGCGAAATTTAAAACGCGTCTGGAAGAGATGAAAGACCAGATGACACAACAAGTGCGCGGGACCACAGAAGAAGTCAAGGCTGATGAAAAATCTAAAGGTTACTCTCAGCACCAAGCTGACGAAGGAACCGATGATTTTGACCGCACCATCACATTAGAAGTCACAAACAAAGAATATACGATTTTGCGCCACATTGAACGCGCTCTTGAAAAAATTGAAGAAGGGACCTACGGAGTCTGCGATATCTCAGGTGAGGAAATTCCTGTGAAACGGCTAGAAGCTGTCCCGTATGCGACCATGACAGTGAAAGCGCAAGAAAAGTTCGAAAAAGGGCTCCTTTAGACATGCGTAGGAGTCTGATTTTTTTCGTTCTGTTTTCTTTGGATTTTTTTTCCAAAGCTTATGTCCACCATTTTTTGCCGCTGATGGGTTGGAATGCCCCTGTTTTTCCTTACGGGGGAATCGGTGTCTTTGAAGATTTTTTTGGTATAGAGTTTTCGATCAATCACGTGATCAATCGGGGAGCTGCATGGGGGCTATTTGCCAACTTTCAGACCCTTCTTTTTTATGCGCGGGTAGGCATTGTGGGAGTGCTGGTATTCTACTTCTTCTTTTTCAAAAAAGCACAAAAAACCCCTCTTCTTTTGATCATTACAGGGGCTCTTGGCAACATCCTGGATCACCTTGTGTATGGCCATGTCGTCGATATGTTTTATTTCCGTTTATGGGACTATTCTTTCCCTGTATTTAACGTTGCGGATGCGTGCATTTTCTTAGGCATTGCAGCCCTTCTTCTTCACTCTTTTTTCAAGAAACGCCATGTCGCTCCAGTTGAAAGTTAGCACGCCCAAAGAGCAGGGCGCGATGTCTTGTTCCAAATGGATCAAACACCAAGTGCTTTTAAGCATCGAAGAGATGTGCCTTCTTTTTTCCGAAATTGCGCCCTTTGAAATTTTTTGTGTTTGTGAGCCTGTGACAGAAAATACGATGCAGATTGCGCGGGAAAATTTTCTGCAGACCTATGCCGACTATGTCCTCATGCTTAAAACGGGAAAACTTCCCCAAGAAGGGGATTTTCGCAAAATGTTTTCCTCGGTATTCACCACAACGCGCGAGGCTTTGTATGCGATGCCGGTAGGGCAAGAGCGTTTTCTTGTCAAAACGATCAAACCTGTGATTCAGCTCCAGCTCCACCATTTTTTTGTTTCGACAATTGATGGAAAATTCCACCCGATGGTGCTGGGCAAAGAGAGTATTTCGTGGGGCATTCAATTTTCCTACCCGCAAATTTATCAAGATCCCGAAACGCGTGCTTACTCTAAAGTCGATTCAAGCGAAAAATTTCCCAATACAGAACTCTTTCATAAACTTGTGAAATGGCTGAGGAGAAACACGATGCCCACACCCTTCATTTTTCAAGACAAAAAAACGCATGTTCCCATCCGCTTGGGGAGAACAAGCCTTGAGTGGGTAAAACACCATATCGGCTTAAGTGCCCAAGGAGTGACTCTTGGATGAAGCATTGCGTGTGCACAAACTACTCATCGCAGAGCGAAAAACATTGGCTCTTGCAGAATCCTGCACGGGTGGAAGAATTGCTGCAGCTTTGACGGCGATTCCCGGAGCATCTACCTACTTTTTAGGTTCGTTAGTTGTCTATAGCAATGCGATGAAAACCCAGTTCTTAGGTGTTTCAGAAAAACTGCTTCAAGAAAAAGGCGCCGTGAGTCAAGAAGTCGTGCTCGCGATGTTGGAAGGACTATTTAAAACGACAAAGGCTGATGTCGGTGCAGCAGTCACCGGCATCGCGGGCCCAACAGGAGGAACAAAAGAAAAACCCGTGGGTACCGTCTGGATCGCAGTTGCCTCCCGAGGAAAAACTCCGGTTATCCAGAAGGTTCAGGTCCAGGAGAACGAACGCGAGGCGATCCTGGATCGTACAGTTCGCTTCCTTCTTCAGGCACTACAGGAAGTGGTGCAGAGTTAACGGCTTTGATGCGCACGTCCGGAGAAAGAAGAGTGTTTCCAGGATTTTCTTCTAGAGTCACCGGAGAGGGTTCTTCTTTGAAGCGCTCACCCCAGGCATGGTAATAACGAATCTTCCCTTCTGTTTCGACCGCTAAGTAGGTTTTTACCATGCGGTCCACTTCTGATCTAAAAATTTTACTATAAATAGTATCCTCTGGAATTTTCCAAGTTTGCCAGGCTTCCTTGGTATAGCAATGGGGGGCTGGTTGGCTGACAAGCCAAACGTTTTTTTCTTCACAACCTAAGTATTTGGAAATGACATAATTAATTTCATACACTGTGGTCATGTCCTGCCACTCACACCTTTCAATTTTTTTGCCATCTGTCCAGAAGAACGCACCAGTAAAAACTTTATTTACACTCTGTGACATAAAACCCTTTCATGGTATTCTTTTTGCTATGAAATATAGCCTAATTGATAGCGGAAATCAAAAGAAACTCGAAAGGTTCGGCCCCTATCTTCTCGTGCGCCCTTGTGCGCAAGCTTTATGGTCTCCCAAACTCGACCCTCAAGCGTGGAAAGATGCGCATGCTACTTTTACGCGCGAGGGGGGGAATGCGTGGAGTGGAAAACTTCCTACCCATTGGCACACCGAACTAGAAGGGTTGAAATTCAAAATTGTCCCCACCGATTTCGGGCATCTAGGGCTTTTTCCTGAACATAGTTTTTTTTGGCCCTGGATGCAGGAGCTCATCAGTCGGCGCGGCAAAAACGTGCGTGTCCTTAACCTCTTTGCGTATTCGGGCGGTGCGACTCTGGCTGCCGCTCAAGCGGGTGCCTCCGTCTGCCATCTTGACGCTTCAAAAGGGATGGTTGCGTGGGCGCGCGAAAATGC
>CAZLDZ010000123.1:0-3512 GCA_964558435.1 uncultured bacterium | reverse complement strand
AGGCATGAAGCAGGACAAAAACTTGCGCACGCTTTAGAAAAATATCGAGGATGGGCCGATCTTCTTGTGGTGGGTCTTGCCCGTGGTTGGGTGGTTGTGGCGTATGAAGTGGCGCTTGCTCTTAAGGCTCCTTTGGAAGTGCTTGTTGTGCGGAAAATTGGGGCGCCGGATAACGAGGAGCTGGCCATTGGTGCGATTTCTGAAACGGGCGAAGTACTATGGAATGAAGATCTCATTGCAATGACCGGTGCGTCTTCGAGCTACAGGAAAAAAGCTCTAGAAAAAGAACGTGCGCTTGCAGAAGAACGCGCAAGGCGCTATCGAAAAAAGAAACCCGTTTCTTTTGGAAACAAGACTGTGATTCTCGTCGATGATGGGATTGCGACGGGGACAAGTGTTGAGGTAGCGATTCAGTCGCTACGAAAAACTGGAGTAAAAAAAATTGTGCTTGCAGCTCCTGTTGCGGCGCCAGATTCTTTGAGGCGGCTAAAGAAACAAGTCGATGAAGTTGTCTGTCTTTTTGCACCGCTAGAGTTTGGAGCCGTCGGCGCATTTTATCGAGAATTTGACCAGACTTCGGATGAAGAAGTTGTGCAGCTTGTGTCTTCTGGATGAAGAGCGTCGATCATCTCTTCAAGTTTATCTAAAGGAATCGAAGAAAGAGCGATTTCTCGGCCTTCCGGAAGTTCGAGTGCTGAAAGGCGCAGATCAATCTCATAAATCGTAAGATTGCGTTTTGCAAGTTCTTGCAGCGTCTCTACTCTTTCAAGAAAAGCGGGAATTGTGCTGTGCAGATCAAAATTTTTTATCTCATCGATGAGTTGATGCATGGGCAGCGTGCGGATGCGCTCTTTCATTTTTTCGGAAAGGGGGCGATGCGCATTGGGAAGAAAGGCTAAAAGATTGACTAAGGAATCGTTTTTTTCTGGAAATGAGAGTCCATTGTCGATTTTCTTTAATCCGTAGATGGGTTTTCCTTCTTGTGTGTGGTTCTTGATATAGACCAAGATATTGCCTCCATGGGCGTCATTGTCATACAAAAGCCAGATGAAAAAAGTGACTTCTTCAAAGCTTGCCTGGTCGATAGAGCGCGCGATTTCCCATTCTGTGACGTGAAGATCTAGCCATTCATCTGAGAGTCCACGCAGATCTTGTTCATGGGGGAAATATTCTTGAAGTGAACAGAGTTTTTCTCGATCGGGCTCTCCTGTTGTTTTCAGGAAAAGGCTTCGGTCTTCTGCACAAATAGAGTCTGATATGTCATAAAAATCTTGAGAGCGAATGACCGAAAGAGTTGTCGTAGGGGTTACTTCCTTCATTCCGATGATTTCGGCAACTCGAGAAGCAAGAATGTCGGTTTGGTGGGAGCGATACAGGGGAATGCGTGGACGTGTCCTATGAGGAGCGTCGTTGTAGGGGCTTGCATGATTTTTTCTGTTATTTAGACAGAAAATATCTTCATCGATGGGTTTGACAATGAATTGGGGTTGTCCGTTTTTATCGAGAAGGAAATAGGCCGCGCCAATGCCTTTAGCGGTGGGGACTAAAGACCCTTCTTTAAGGATTTGTTGTGCACGCGCAAAAAAAGGACATGCACCCCCTAAAAGATGCACGCGCTCTTTCCAGAGTTCTTTGATGGCATGGATCTCTTCTCTACGGGTGTGGACAAGTTTATAGAGGCCTTCTTCACAGACGAGGGGGCGGATTCTAGTCCATGGATACCCGAAGCGCAAAAGGCTAGAGGTGCGGATAATTTTTTTGGAGTGCAGCAGTGTTGCTGTCGTATGATGCGCGACATACTGCACATCTGCTGCAGTCGAGTCTGCTGTCATCACTCCTTCATGGATAAGAGAAACTCGATATTGTTCGTCGTTTTTTTCAGGCGATTTGCAAGAAGGTTCATCGCATCCAGAGGAGCTAAGTCTGCAAGCGCCACTCTCATGCGGTAAATTTTTTCAAGCTCATCTGGATGGTAAAGAAGCTCTTCTTTTCGTGTACCGCTCTTGATTAAGTCGATAGCTGGCCACATTCTTCGGTCTGCAAGGCGCCTGTCGAGAACAAGCTCCATGTTGCCTGTTCCTTTGAACTCTTCAAAAATCACCTCATCCATGCGCGATCCGGTATCGATGAGCGCAGTGGCAATGATTGTAAGAGATCCACCCTCTTCGATGTTACGGGCAGATCCAAAAAAGCGCTTGGGTTTGTTGAGAGCATTTGCGTCAACGCCCCCTGTTAAGATTTTTCCAGAGTGGGGTTGTACGGTATTGTAGGCACGGGCAAGTCTTGTAAGAGAGTCCAAAAGGATGACAACATCGTGTCCATATTCGACAAGACGCCGCGCTTTTTCAATGGCCATTTCAGCAACTTGTACGTGACGCTCTGGCGGCTCATCAAACGTTGAAGAGATGACTTCTCCTTTGACGGCGCGGATCATGTCGGTCACTTCTTCGGGTCTTTCGTCGATGAGAAGTACGATGAGCACAATGTCGGGGTTATTTGCTGCGATTGCGCCGGCAATGTTCTGCAAAATGATGGTTTTTCCTGTGCGTGGTGGCGCAACAATCAAACCGCGCTGCCCTTTTCCGATCGGTGCTGCAAGATCAAGGACGCGTGTGGTGAGATTTTCTTTTCCTGTTTCCATGACCAGGCGTTGATTAGGATAATGTGGCGTTAAGTTCTCGAAGAGAACGCGCTCTTTGGCTTTTTCTGGCGTGTCGTTATTGATCTTTTCTACTTTTAAAAGAGCAAAATACTTTTCTTTCTCTTTGGGAGAGCGGATCGTTCCATAAACAGTGTCACCTTTTTTTAGATCGAATCTGCGGATCTGTGCGGGTGAGACGTAAATATCCTCTGCAGAAGGAAGATAGTTGTAGTTAGGAGAGCGCAAAAATCCGAAGCTATCGGGAAGGACTTCTAAAACACCTTCTCCGACGAGCACTTCATTGGGTTGTTGGGAAAGAGTTTTAACGACTTCAAAGACAAGCTGAGAACGGGTGAGTGCTCCGAGATCGCGCAGTCCAATATTGCGTGCATATTGCGTGAGCTGCTCGATGTTCATCCGCTGAAGATCGGCAATTTTTGTGATGGTTTCTGGTTCGTTTCTGGAAGTTTGTTCGGTTTTGTTGTTTTCGGGCTCTTGCACGTTTTGAGAGATGTCTTCTTGGTACATTGTGTTCCTATTTTAGAAGTTCATTAGATAATTGTCTGACCTTGATGCGGAGCTCATCTAAAGTTCCGTTATTTTCGATCACGTAATCTGCTTTGGCTGCTTTTTCTTGTGGGTTCATTTGTCTTTTCATGCGGAGATCATAGGCGGATGGGGTGTGTGAAGTTGTCTGTACAAAGCGTTTTTTTGCAAGCGCATCATCCGCGATAACAGCGATGACAAAATCGAAAAATGTGTGACTTTCGCTTTCATAAAGCAGAGGAATTTCGGCGACAAAGAAAAGGTAGTTTTTCTGCTTGGAAAATGTTTGATAAGTGCCCTTAATTTCATCTAGTACAGCAGGGTG
>CAZLDZ010000122.1:0-3520 GCA_964558435.1 uncultured bacterium | reverse complement strand
AAGCCGCGACGAGGTCAACGCCAACGCCCGCTGCTTGCAATGATGCGACAAAAACCTCACACTTCGGATCATCGCGGAAACGCTCAAGCTCTTCTTTACGATTTTTTGTACTTCCACGAATGCCTGCAAAATGGATTTTTTTCTCCTGAAGATAGAGTTCGATGATGTCGAGCATCCCTAAATACTGTGAAAAGACAACAAGTTTTTGGCCACTGTCGCGGATCTCATTTAGAAGTTCGACAAAAAGCTCCCACTTCCCCGACGTATGTTTTTTGTAGTTGTCTACATCTTCGTGGTACAGAGAAGGGTGATCGCAGATCTGCTTGAGCTTGGAAAGCAAGGAGAAAATATGTAAATAGGGTACAGGTTTTGAGGGGTCGCTGAGCTCTTTTCGAAGACCCTCTTCATGCGCGAGGACGACTTCTTTATAAAGCTGTTTTTGCTCGTCGGAAAGAGGACATAAGGAAATCTCTTCGATCTTTTCGGGAAGTTCCAGCAAGACTTCCGATTTTTTTCGACGCAAAATAAAGGGTCTAATCAGGCGCGATAGAAGGAATTTTCTTTGGGGGTCCTGGCTCTTTTCAATCGGATATACAAAATGCTCTTTAAAAATCGCCTCTCCGGGAAGGTAATTGGGGATGACAAGATCAAAGAGAGCCTTAAGCTCCAAAAGACGGTTTTCAATTGGTGTTCCTGTGAGACCCAGGCGCATCGCGGCATGGATATCTTTTAAAGCACGATGCGTCTGTGATTGTGGATTTTTTGCATATTGGATCTCATCAAAAATTGCGACAGCAAAATCGAGTTTCGCAAGAGGTTTTTTTTCATTCCTCAGAGTGCCGTAAGAAGTGAGGAGAAGATCAAAATTGTTCGCAAGACGTCTTCCCATGCCGTGGTAGACGCTGATTTTTACGTTGGGGAGAAAGCGGTGCAGCAGATCTTCCCAATGGTAGATCACAGATGTGGGACAAACAACAAGATATTTTTTCTCTTCTGGGCTTGCGTTTTGGATCGCGCACAAAAGAGCCATGGCCTGATGCGTTTTTCCAAGACCCATTTCATCGCAAAGAAGCCCTGATAAACCATGACAGTAAAGAAACCAGAGCCAACGCGCGCCAATTTCCTGATAAGGCCGCAGCTGACTTTCGAGACCAGAAAGGTCGATAAGTTCATGAGTCTGAAATGTGCGAAACTCTTCTAAAACCTTCCGGCTTGCCTTAGCTTCTTTTGTCGTCCCTTGCGGATCACGGACTTCTTCTGCTACGGAAAGCTTCAGCCATTCAAGCATGGAAAGACTTAATCTTTCTCCCCCTTTAAGCCACCTCTTTTTTGGAAGATTTTTTAGCCAACTAAACCGCATCTGCTTGAGATGGATCAGTCCAGCTCCCGTAAAAATATATCGTTTACTTTCACTCAAGCCCTTCCATATCTCATAGGCATAACACGCTCCAACATCGGACTCATAAACCATGTCGACGAGGAGGTTTTTCCCTTTTGCATCCCGTTTGATGTTCAGAACTTGTACACACAAAGATTTAGGCTTTTTTAGGCGGGGGTCACAGATGAGAATAAAAGGAGAAAGAAGATCCAGCTCGTAGGCAATGAAATAAGGTTCATTAGCTTCATCAATGACCCTTTTTTTTTGGTAGCTATCTGGAAGACGACAAGATGGAGGAAGCTCGGAAAATCCCTCCCCTTCTACATAGGTAAAATCTCCAAAAAATTGCACCGGTTTTTCCGTCGTGAATCTATACTCGGGTTCTACGAGAATTTTTCCCTGCTCGTTGAAGTGGATCTTGAGTCCCGATTTTTCGACGGGGGAATCAAAGGAAAAAAAGTCGGGAATCTGTTCTAGCTCTTCGCGGTGCACACGTAAAAAGCGGGAAATTTCATGGGGGCCAGTGCGCATACCCGCACGCAGAGCTTGCCCTGTTCTGCCTGTGCGTTTGGCAAAAAACCCCCTTCCCTTGACGTACACCCACTCTCCAAAATCAAAAACTTCTCCAGCCTCTTCTGCAAATTCAAGCTTGGTTTCAAAACGGAGTCCCTCTTCTGTCAGCGTATAGCTTAAGTGAGATTCCAAACTTGAAGGATGGGTCTGAAAACCGACATAGGCTTGCAGCCAGTGCCGATGGTGAGTCACAAAATCGCTCACTAAGGATCGTGTGACGATTTTCTGGCTCCCTTCAAAAAACAGATTCTCTAAAACATAAAATCCCTTTTTTTCCAGGTAGACCCATGGCCCAAAATAGCACGATGTCGCATGCTGCATATCCCCTGGCTCAAATACATAGAGGCGGACATGCAAAGACAACTTGTCATCGAAAAACAGCTCATAGTGCGCTTGCTCAGGTTCAAGATGAAACGCCACATTTTTGAGACATTTTTTGATGAGTTTTGGATGTCTTTTTAAAAAGAGGGGCAGCTTATTGTGAGGAATGATTTTTTCCTGCAAAAGAGGGTCGAGCTTTCCTGGAAAAAAGCCCCTTGCACGCACAAATGTCCACTCACCAATTTGTACCCCTTCCTCTGGAATAGCCTCCTGCTGCCCATGGAAATCCAGGTGCATCTCTTTTTGGGCACTGTCATAGGTCATTTTTTCCACTTCGCGGTACGAAAGTTCTGCGGCAGCAAGAGGAGAGTCCACAGTCGCAAGAGCGGGAATGAGTTTTGGCCAATTGACTTCGGCAATGTAGAACCCCGCCCTAAATTCGGGAAAATGGATATGTATCCAACGCGGAAGATAGGCATCTTCATAGACAAATTCAATTTTATAGGGCTCTTGGACATCTTGCAGGCGCATCCACCATTTTGCAAGATCTGACCAAAACGAAAGTTCATAGCGCAATTTGGGACTAGGCCTTCCCTGCCTCCATAAAAGAAGCTCCTGATGAGGGAGATTTGAAAACTTTAACGAGGTTTCTTCCGTTTCTAAAGACCGTTCAAAAAGAAGTCTGTTCACTTCTTTTTTGGCACGTGGGCTAAGAGGGGCAAGAAAAAAAAGCGTCTTATGGGTTGTAGAGTGCGCCTCAAAACTCTCATTCACCTGCTTCAAAAGACTGGCATCATTCCCATGTCTTTGACTGGCGATTTGGCATAATTGATTCCAAAGACTTGCACGAAAACGCACATGTAAAGGATCTTCGCCTTCTTTTAAAATGATCTGATAAGCGGCAGCCAAATGCGCACAAGAGCGTTTTTTTTCTGCTGTTTTACACGTGCAAAAACAATCGATAATTTTCCCCTGATCATCCACTTGTAGAAAAGGGAAATAGGAACTTTTTGTCTTTGGATCAAAAAGTTCAATCTGATAAGTCCCCTCGGAGAAAAGGATATTCTTGATCCTCTTTTCATCCAGAAAAGGACGTGCTTGCTTTAGCTCCGCTGGGGAAAAGGGTAGGGCAGCTCTATTCATCACCCTCCCATCATGCCGCTCTTCCCATAGAAATGCATCAAAAAATTAAAATGTATGATGTTCCAAATCTTATTTAGCGCTTCCTTCACACAAGTCGGGGGTCTG
>CAZLDZ010000121.1:0-3536 GCA_964558435.1 uncultured bacterium | reverse complement strand
GCCGAGGATGCAATTTATCAAAGCCAGATAAAGCCCAAGGGGGCAGCGGGGGACAAGCGCACGAAGTGGCTTGTCCCCGACATGTCTATGGTAGCCTTAACAATAATTCTTATTTTTTGGAGTTTTCCGCAGGAAAACTCCTCCTGCTTTTTCTCTTACTAAACGACTTGCTTGTAGGAGGTGACGACTTTGTCGAGGAGTCCGAAGGAGACGGCCTCTTCGGCGTGCATCCAGGTGTCGCGGTCGATGGCTTTTTCGATGGCTTTGGCGTCTTTTCCTGTAGCCTCTACGTAGACATCGACGATGGCTTTGCGCGTTTTTAATAATTCCTTGGCTTGAATGTCGAGGTCGGTGGCTTGCCCTCGCACGACGGCATGGATGGCGGGCTGGTGAATCATGATGCGTGAATGGGGCGTGGCAAAGCGCTTGCCCTTGGGTGCGCAAAGACTCAAAATCGAGCCCATCGAAGCGGCAAGACCTGTGACGAGGGTCGTCACAGGAGACGTGATCATTTTGACTTGATCCCAGACCGCGAACCCTGAATCAATGGAGCCGCCGGGGGAATTGATCACAAAAAGGATCGGTTTTCCTGGATCCATGAGCTCCAGATACCAGAGCTTGCGAATCGCGGCGTTGGCGCTCTGATCATCAACAACGTTACAGAAGAAAATTCTACGCGCTTTTAAAAGCGCATCGTCAATTTTGTCATCCATGGTGGCGTGTTTTTTAAAATCTTCTTCTGACGCTTGAGGCATAAAAATCTCCTTTTTCTCCTATATATCAAGTTCTGGATAGAGAGGAAAGCGAGAAAGTAAATGGGCGATATTTTTTTTCGTCTCTTCAAGAATGGATGGCTCGATCTCGGTTTTTGCTTTAGTGACAGGCTTACTTGCTTTTAAGAGTTTCACAATCCATTCGGCAATCTGCTTCATCTCATTTTCTTGCATTCCGAGAGTAGTCAAAGCGGGCGTGCCCACACGGATTCCAGAAGTGTACCAAGGGCCTTGCTGATCGAAAGGGATGGCGTTGCGATTGACTGTAAAATGCCCTTGGCGCAAAGCAAGTTCGGCCTGCCTTCCTGTGAGCCCAAAACTTGAAAAGACATCAAAAACAAGAAGATGGTTATCCGTTCCTCCTGTTGTGACGCGCACCCCTTGAGAAATGAGATGCGCAGCAAGAGCCTGGGCATTCTTTACGATTTGCTCAGCATATGTTTGAAAAGATGGCCTATTCGCCTCTTTGAAAGCGATTGCTTTTGCAGCGATGACATGAGGGAGGGGTCCGCCGAGCACGATGGGACACCCTTTGTCGATCACTTCGCGGTACTCATTTGTACACAGCACAAGTCCGCCACGTGGACCTCGCAGTGTTTTATGGGTTGTCGACGTCACGACATGCGCAAATGGAATAGGGTTGTAATCCCCTTTCATGACTTTGCCGGCAACTAAACCTGCAAAATGGGCCATGTCGACCATGAGGGTAGCACCTACTTGATCGGCAATTTCGCGCATTTTGGCAAAATTGATGAGGCGTGGATACGCAGAAAAACCGACGACGAGGATCGCAGGGCGCTCGCGCTGCACCTGGGCATCGAGCGCTTTGTAATCGATCAGCCCTGTTTCCTTGTCGACATCATAAGAGACTGCCTGCATCATTTTTGCCGAGACGTTGTGCCTGTAGCCGTGGGTAAGGTGCCCCCCGGAACTTAAAGACATTCCGAGCATTTTTTGATTGATAAGCAAGCCGCGCACTTTTTCATATTCTTCGGGCGTGAGCTCATCGATATTTTTCTTGCCCAAAGCCGCCACTTCTTTGTTCTGAACTCGGTGGACGAGAATAGCCCAGTAAGCCACCATGTTGGCGTCGGCCCCGGAATGGGGTTGCACGTAGGCGTGGTCAGAGCCGAAAAGCTTTTTTGCTTCGTCAATGGCTGCATCTTCAATGGCATCGACATTGTCACAGCCCGCATAAAATCGATGGTGCGGAAATCCTTCTGCATATTTGTCGGTCAAAAGATTGCCCATAGCCAGCTGGACAGCGTAGGAGCAATAGTTTTCGGAGGCGATCATCTTCAGATAGGAACGCTGATCTTTGAGTTCTTGAAGAATTTTATCCGCAATTAAGGGAAATTCCTTGCGGATGACATCGAGAGAAGCCAAATACGCAATCGTTTCTGCAGATTGGTTCTTTTCAGGAGTTTTTCGTAAGTATTTTTGCACAAGAGACATCTCAGACCTCTTTGCAAGATTGTGACAAAAAAAACAAATTGCGTCGACAAAAACGTGTCCGCCTTTTTGTTAAGGCAAAAGAGATTGTTGCATAAGTTCCCTCCCTTTCGTGCCCGAATCCGAGGCAAAACTCAAAATGCACAACCTCTTTACTTCTGCAAAATTACTTTTTAAATGTTGGAGAGTATTGAACGACTTTCACTTGCATTAGTCGGCGATTTGCACCCTCTTCGTAAATCTGGTCGTTAATCAAAACTTTGAATTCACACTCGCGTACTGGAGCTTCAGATTCCCAAACCCAGGTGTCGGTTCCTGTGTTTCTCATGACTCTTCCTTTTTCCCAGCTCAAACCGGCGCCATTTCCACGGATGTAAAGGGTATTTTTAAACCCCACGTCGTACTTCACGGTGACTTTGGCTGGATGCTTATTCTTTTTCCACATATTTCCTATATATCAATCCCACCTAAAAGTGTGAAGAAAAAATTTTACTCTTGAGGGTTATTGCAGGATGTCGATAATTGCATCCTATTAGAATTTACATGTGAGCGTGCAATGCAAGAATCCCTGCCCCCCATCTTGGATATCCAAGAACTCGATATGAAAATGATCCGCCTCATGCGGGTGAAAAAAGAGCGCCAAAAAGAGCTTGCCCAGATTGAATCGCTGCGCAAAGAGCTTCATCAGCAGCTCGCGGATAAAGAGCAGGAGATTGAACAACTGGGAAAAACCGTGCAGTCTTTTGAAGCAAAAGTTCAAGAGATTGTAGCGAAGACAAAGAAGCTAGAAGCTCAGCAAAATAGCGTGAAGAAAGTCGACGAGTTCAATGCGCTGACCCAAGAGATGACACAGGCAGAAAGAGAGCGCATTGCTCTTGAGCAGAAACTCTCCGACCTCGTGGATAAGAAAAACTCTGAGGAAGAGCTCTTTGAAAAAATCAAAGAAAGCCTAAAAACTTCGGAAGTGAGCAGCGACGTTCTTGCCCATGAAATTGAAGCGAGCATTAAGTTGATTAACCAAGAGGGACAACAGCTGAAAAGCGAGCGCGATGCCCTTGCCAAGAAAACCGATCCTGAAACTCTGCAAATTTACGAAAGACTTCTGCGCAATAAAAAAGACCGCGTCGTTGTGCCCATCCAAAATAGAACATGCAGCGGGTGCCACATCGTACTGACTGCCCAGCATGAAAACCTTGTCCGCAAAGGAGACAATCTCGTCTTTTGCGAACACTGCTCACGCATTCACTACTGGCAAGAGAGCGAAGCGGTTGTTGGGACTGCTGTCGCAACGAAACGTAGACGCCGCCGCAT
>CAZLDZ010000120.1:0-3556 GCA_964558435.1 uncultured bacterium | reverse complement strand
TTTTGCGCTTGATCGGAGAGAGTTTCACCAGATTCCCCGCGCGCTTTGGATGCTCGAGAACCTGCGCATCCCCAATATCTCGATTCTGCCCTTTCCCGTGTGGGTAAAGATCATGAATTCTATAGCAAACTTAGGCTCTTTCATGGCTCCTATTCTTTTAGCATTCTGTGCGCTTGTCTTTAGCCCTTTTTTGCTTCTGCAGATCCTCGTCAACCTGCCCATCGCCCTTCTCAATATCATCACCTTCAAGATCATTGAGCCGATCGCAACGTGGATTATGGACCGTTTAAGCTGCTCGCGTCTTGTAGCAGCTCAATAGATTTTGCCGTTTATAGCACAAAAAACGGGGAAATCTGTTAAAAAACTGCCGATTTTGCCGTTTATCGCACAAAAAACGGGGAAATCTGTTCGGTGGACCTGCGGTAGGGCTGTTGCTGCAGCTCTATAAGTTCTTGCCATGTCACTTCCTGAATCCCGTACCTTTGATCAAGTGTCTCTTTGAGACGCGCAATCAGCGCTTCCTTGCTCGGAGCAAAGTCTTTCATGCGCGCTAAGAATTCCGCATGCCTTCTTCCTGCTCGGTAGGTGGGAGTTTTTGGGGGGTGCAAGAGAAAATCCATGAGTTCCTCCTGGTAATCCCAGAGAAAAGAGGTGTGGTGGAGGAAGCGCTCTTTTTTGAGGTATTGGGCATTGCCTCCACACTTTTTTTCACCGAAGACATAATCGTTTTCGCAGAGAGAAAAGAGGGGGTGAGAAAAGACTTCTTTGTAGAGCTCTTCACTCCACTTTAGGATGGGTTCGGGGAAAAGGGGAAAATTGTGCAGCTCTTTTTGGCAAATAAAGCTGATAAAGAGGGTGGATTCATCGACGATGACAGTGCCCCCACCACTAAAGCGGCGGATCAGCGGGATGTTGTGCGTGCGCACTTTTTCTCGGTCGACAAGTTGTTCGAGCTTTCCTGAAATCCCCAAAACAATCGCCGGGGGTGAGCCTTCATTGATCAGACAAAAGTTTCTCTGGTCTAAACGCAAAAGGGCTTCTTCGAGCTTGAGCTGCTCAAAAATCGGCAGATTTTTGACATGGAGGAGGTACATCATTTTAACACGACCATCAAAACGGCAATGTCTGCGGGTGAGACTCCCGCAAGGCGCGCTGCTTGTCCTAAGTTTGCTGGAGCAATTTTTTGCAATTTTTCCCGGGCTTCGCGGCTTAGGCCTTTTATAGCCATAAAATCAAATCCTTTGGGGGTAAGGATTTTTTCCAGGTGATCAAGTTTTGCGACCTCTTTATTTTGCCTCTCGATGTAGCCTGCGTATTTCAGGTTAAGCTCAATTTGCTGATGGATCTCATGGCCGTGATTCTGCACAACATCGGGAAATTGCTCCAGAAGCAGGCTGTAGTGGTATTCGGGCCGCGCAAGGAGTTGGGCAAGCGAAGTGGTTCTTCCGTCGATGGGACGAAAAATTTTCGACAAGCGTAAGGTTTCTTTTTCAATCGTGCTCTCTTTCTGGCAGAGCTTCTGGAAACGCGCATCTTCGATAAGACCTAAGTTATATCCGTGTCTTCTTAAGCGGAGATCTGCGTTGTCTTGCCTGAGGAGCAAGCGGTGCTCAGCCCTACTTGTGAACATACGGTAAGGCTCATCGAGCTCTTTTGTGATGATCTCATCGATCATCACACCCAGATACGCTTCTGAGCGCTTCAAAATAAATGGGGGTTTTCCTGCGACTTTGTGCGCTGCATTAACGCCCGCAATGAACCCTTGTCCTGCCGCTTCTTCGTAGCCGGTAGTCCCATTGATCTGCCCCGCCAGAAATAGACCTTCAATTTTTTTGGTCTCAAGGGATGAAGAAAGTTGTCCACTTTTTACGTAATCATATTCGATGGCATACGCGGGGCGCAGAATTTCCGCCTTCTCAAGCCCTAAAACGGTGCGGATCATGGCGTACTGGACGTCGAAGGGAAGGGATGAAGAGATCCCGTTGACGTAAAACTCTTCGGTATTCAGCCCTTCAGGCTCAAGAAAAATCTGGTGCCGTTCTTTGTCGGCAAAGCGGACCACCTTATCTTCGATGGAAGGGCAGTAGCGTGGACCGATCCCTTGAATTTTTCCGGAATACATCGGCGAGCGGTGGAGATTTTTCTGGATGATTTTTTTCGTCTCTTCCGTCGTGTAGGTGATAAAACAAGGCACTTGGGGAAGGCCTGGCCCTTCGGGCTCATCATACGAAAACCGGACTCCCTCATCTCCGGGTTGGATTTCTGTGCGAGAAAAATCGATCGAGCGCCTGTGGATACGCGGGGGTGTGCCTGTTTTCAGCCTTCCTAAAGAAAAACCTAAAGATTCCAAATTTGCAGAAAGCCCGACTGAGGGCTTATCCCCTGCTCTTCCTCCCGAAAATTGGGTTTCGCCAATGTGCAAAAGCCCCCGCATGAATGTTCCTGCAGAGAGGATGACCGTTTTTCCACGGTAAGCGACACCCTCTAAGGTCGCGACACCCTGCACGCGTCCATTTTCTACAAGAAGCGCTTCGGTGGTTCCCTGTTTGAGGAAGAGGTTGTCTGTCTTTTCTAGCCGGTGTTTCATCGCGGTTTGGTAGGCAAGCTTGTCAGCTTGTGCACGCGGTGACCAGACTGCGGGCCCTTTTGAGGCATTGAGCATCCGGAATTGAATGGCTGTCTGATCTGTGACTTTGCCCATCACACCGCCGAGCGCATCAATTTCGCGGACAATGTGTCCCTTGGCCGTCCCGCCGACCGCAGGATTGCAGCTCATCTTGGCTACGGTATCGAGATTCATCGTGAGAAGAAGTGTCCGCGCGCCGATGCGCGCAGCCGCATGCGCAGCTTCACAGCCGGCATGGCCCGCTCCCACTACAATGACATCAAATTCTTCGGGATATACGAACAAAATTAATTTTTCTTATGACGATCGCGTCTACGTCTTTTTTTACGTTTGTGCTTCGCGATCTTTGCTCTGCGCTTCTTTTTTACCGAGGCCATGATTGCTCCAAAAGAACAAGAATACGCGCAGCAGAGTTTTTCTGTAAAGCTTAGATATGACGTAAGGAGGCAGTAATTAACTGGGAGAGCTCCACGGTGTCTTTGGAGCTGTCTAAAGCATTTTTTACCGCTTTTTGTGCCCGCAAAGGTTGGTATCCCAAATTCACAAGGGCTGAGACGGCATCTTCGGCAACTTTTCCTTTACCGGACGGTGCAGAAAAATTTTGTTTGCGTGGTCGATCTTTCAGCTCGACGACAAGTCTTTCTGCTGTTTTTTTGCCGATCCCAGGGATTTTGCAGAGAAGTGCAATGTTTTTTTGAGCGATGGCAAAATAAAGATCCGCAAGTTCCAGATGGCCTACGAGTGCAAGCGCGGTTTTCGGCCCTACTCCTGAGATGGCTAAAAATTCTTCAAACAAATCGCGCTCTTCGCGCGCCAGAAACCCAAAATTTTTATTGCAATCTTCTCGGATGTACCTCGTGATGCAAAACAAGTCCTCTTGGCCAACGGCAGTCAATTACCTAACAATGTGAAAGGAATTAAGTCAACGAG
>CAZLDZ010000119.1:0-3572 GCA_964558435.1 uncultured bacterium | reverse complement strand
GTGTACCACACGCCCCTCCGCTGAGGACGCGATTTATCAAAGCCAGATAAAGCCCCAGGGGGCAGCGGGGGGGTCGGGACGTGTAACGCCAGACCCCCGACTTGTGTGAAGGGAAGCCCTAACAAAAACTTAATTCTTTTATTTTTTTCATTTTTTATTTTTGGTATGCTTTTTTTTCTATGAAGGGATTGGTGATTGAGACGAGGGGGCTGGAGGCCTTTGTGGGGGTGATGGAGGGGGGAAAGTTTGTTCGGAAGGTGGCGCTTGTCGGGGATAGGTCTCTTTCGAAAATGATTTTCTCAGCGCTTCAGCAGGTCCTTGAAGGGGTGAAGGTTGACTACGTGGCTGTTGGGACCGGACCTGGGTCCTTCACGGGAACGCGGGTGGGGGTCACGATTGCGCAAACGTTGAGTTTTGCGTGGGGGGTTCCCCTTCAGATTTATGTTGATGGATAAGAAACGCGTTCTGTAGAATGGCGATACTTTGTATTAACTTTAGGAATTTTCATGACAAGCGTCAAAGTCAGACCCGGGGAATCTCTTGATAAAGCTCTCCGCATTTTAAAGAAAAAACTCGATAAAGAAGGGGTTATGAAAGCGGCAAAAGCACACCGTTTCTACGATAAACCTTCTGTCAAAAGTCGCGCCAAATCTAAAGCGGCTTTGAAATACAAAAAAATCCGTTCCACACCTCAAAGAACCAGTTATTAGCACTCGATTGATTCCGTTGCTAAAAATTCTGCTTTTTGCTAGGCTAGATTTTTTAATTAAAGGGTACCATGACTGATTTTTATCAAACTCTGGGTATAGCGCGCGGCGCTTCTTCCGACGACATCAAAAAAGCTTATCGCAAAAGCGCATTGAAGTACCATCCTGACAAAAATCCGGGCGACAAAGCCGCGGAGGCCAAATTCAAAGAAATTTCAGAAGCCTACGAAGTCTTAAGCGACGACAAAAAAAGGCAGATGTACGACCAATATGGCGCTGACGCTGTTCGTGGCGCAGCGGGTATGGGCGGCGGTCCGGGAGGGCCTGGGTTCTCTTCGATGGAAGAAGCTCTTCGTACGTTCATGGGAGCCTTTGGAGGAGGCGGGGGCGGAGGAGGCGGTGGAATTTTTGAATCGATTTTTGGCTTTGAAAGCGACGCGCAAGACGGCGCACGTCAAGGCGCCAGCAAAAAAATGAATCTCACGATCTCGTTTGAAGAGGCTGTACGCGGCGTCGAAAAAGAAGTCGCTTTAAATACATACCGCACCTGCCCGCGCTGTGATGGCTCAGGCGCAAAATCTCAAGATAGCATAAAAAAATGCATGCGGTGCAACGGCTCGGGTCAGATGCACCAGACGCGTGGCTTCTTTAGCATGGCAACGACATGCCCTCAGTGCTACGGACGTGGCAGGGTCATCACCGAAGGCTGTCCTGAATGCCAAGGTGAGGGCCGCGTGAAAGAAAAACAGCGCGTAACCATCAAAATCCCTTCTGGTGTGGACAATGGTATGCGCCTGCGCATGTCGGGATATGGTGATGCGGGAGAAGGGGGCGGGCCTGCTGGGGATTTATATGTGTTTATTACCGTACAACCACACGAAGTGTTTGAAAGGCAGGGCGATGATGTGATCCTCGAAGTGCCGATCAGTTTTGCAGAAGCTGCTCTCGGCTGCAAAAAAGAGATCCCTTCTCCTCTTGGAAAATCCTGTAGGATCACGATTCCTGAAGGAACACAATCGGGAAAAGCACTGCGCGTGCGCGGTGAAGGGATCCCGAATGTGCATGGGCAAGGCACCGGTGATCTGATTGCGCACATTGTTGTGGAAACACCGATACGTCTTTCAGAAAAACAAAAAAAGCTCATGAAAGATTTTGCTGATCTGGAAAAAGAAAATAATTCCCCACGCAAGCAAGGCTTTCTTGATAAAGTGAAAGGCTTTTTCACCTAATGTGTTTTGGGAAAAGATAGACGGTTAAAAAAGCACCGACAAAAACAAACACAAAGCCCACACACGTCCACAGCGAAAGAACACGTCCCCAAAGCCCCCAGTCAAGAAACGCGCTCACGACTACGCCAAGGTAAAGAAATGGAGAGGTCATGCGCACGGGAGCATATTTTGTTGCGACGGTAAAGAGCACCTGATAGATAAATCCAATCCCTCCGATCACTAAGAAGAAATTTAAGCTTTGCAGATTGAGCATCTGCCAATTTCCAGGGATGTCGCTGAGAGTCACAAGCCCACTCATTAAAGACCCGAGAAGAAAATAATAAAACAGCGTGCGCTCAGCAGGTTCTGTGTAATGTGAAAAGCGCACAGCCATAGTAGAAATTGCTCCGATGATCCCCGAAAGAAGAGCCCAAAGCGTCGCCACCTGAAAGACTCCTGTGCTGGGCTTTAAAATCAAAATAATGCCGAAAAAAGCGGTGCCAATCCCCCAAAAAATCTTTCCAGGAATGGGGTGTTTTTTCCAGATGTAGGCGACAAACGGGACAAATAGCGGCATCGTATTAAAAAGCATGAGAGCATCGGCAAGAGGAAGGTATTTTAAGGCGTAAAAATACAAAAAGAAACTCACGATGCCCGAAAGGGCGCGGATCCATTGAATTTTCCAATCACGTGTTCTTGTTTTTTCTTTCCACGGAGTGCTGGAAGAAAACTGCATCCAGATGGAGATTAACATCAATGACAACAACATGCGACTAAATACAATCATCTGCGTGGTCACATAGGGGGCGGCGATTTTGACGCAAGCTCCCATCACCGCAGCACAGACAGCCGCGAAGCTGATGAATAAAATAGCTCGATGGAGTTTTGTTTCAGGTCTTACACTCATGAAAAAACCGGGTGCGGAGGCACCCGGAAAGTTAGCAAGGTCCGCACATTTCGTCGGACATTTTTTTGCTCATGCTCTTTCTAAGAGCGGGTGATTTACGTCTTCTTGCTGTTGTTCTTCTTCTTTTTGAAGAACGTCTTGCAGTTTTACGACGCGCAGTTGTTCTGCGGCGAGTTGTTTTTCTCTTCGCAGTTCTTTTGCGTCCTTTGGCTGCTTTTCTTCTTTTTTTTGCCATATAATTTCCTCCAAAAAACAGTATACGAGCATTTTTTGCTCATGCGTTCACATAAACATTATTAAATTTTTTATTCAACAATTTCTTCATAAGAGTTGTACTATATGAAAAAAAGAGGTAAACTAACCCCTTATGAAAAAACTTTTTTTAGCTCTTATTTTAGCTTTTATTTCTCCGGTGCACGCTGAGGAAAAAATTGAAGAATATCCGGTAGTAATTTTAGGCGGAGGCGTGGGCGCTCTCACTTCGGCGACCTACCTAGCACGCGCAGGCATCACACCTCTTGTTCTCACAGGGCCGAACATCGGTGGTGCGCTTGCACAATCCCATTCTGTGCAAAACTGGCCGGGCGAGCTGGAAATTTCGGGAATGGATCTTGTGGACAAAATGCAGAAGCAAGCGCAAGCAAATGGCGCCATTCTGCAAACGGCAAGCGTTCTCTCTGTGGATTTTTCCAAGCGCCCTTTTACGTTGACGATCAAAGATCTTCTCGATACAAAACCTAAGAAAATCCG
>CAZLDZ010000118.1:0-3580 GCA_964558435.1 uncultured bacterium | reverse complement strand
TTTTAACTGATTTTTTTTGGCCAAAAGGTGAGGGCTTCTGTGGGAGGGATCGCTCCATAATGGAAAGGCAAAGAAAGAGAAAAAACGCGCACAGGGTACTCGGCTAAAAAAGCGGCCGGTTGATTGTAGGGGTCTTGCATGAGGCTTGCCTGGGCAGAATGAGCAAAATAAAAAAAAGCAGGAAGCGGGCCTTCCTGTAAAGGAGGGCCGATGAAGGAAATGCCCAGTTCATTGATCGTCTGCAGTTTCATTGCGTTTTCTTCTGCGGCTGCGTTTTCGTTTTGGGGGCTCAGGTGCTTGGGTCATCCCTTGACTTGCTTGATCCCACTCTTGCCAAATGATCTTTAACCCAGGTTCTAAATGGGCGCGCAAGGCTAAAAATTTTAAAGCTAAAGGAAAATCGGGATCATGTGGAACGCGCAAACGGCGGAAACGTTTTTTTTCTAGAGGCGTTAAGCGATATTGTGTGGTTAAAATGGTTGTAATGCCGTAGCGCAATCTGCGGGGGATGTGCAAGAAAACGCGGAAGACTTCTTCGCACAGCTGCGAGGCTTCATGGTAGATTTCGCCGAGATGTGGGTGCCTTCCACGCTCTTCAAAACGCACGGAGATTCTCTTTTGAAAAAGCGGCCATAAAAGGCAGCTGACAAGAAGAGGTCTTTCAAAGACTTCATCCTGCGTTGTATCGACTTCTTGTAAATAGGAATAGACTTCTTTACCCTCTTCTGTTTCGAGGAATTCCCCGAGAACGGGAATCATGAGTTCTGTTAAGCGGTGTTCGGTCATGAGCCGGAAAAATGTCTGTGAGGCTCCAGATTCTAGCATGCGCAAAAGCTCCTCGAGCACGCGCGCAGAAGAACTTTTGAGGATTTCATGGCGGCATTCCATCAGAGCGATGCGCGCCTCAGGATCGATGTCGAGACCGAAACGCGCGACGAATTTGAGCAGGCGAATCATGCGCACAGGGTCTTGTTTAAAGCGCACAAAGGGGGTGCCGATCGTTCTTAAATATTTGCGTTGAATGTCGGGGTATCCTCCGACATAGTCGATGATGGTCTGGTTTGCCGAATCGTAATAAAGGCCATTGATCGTAAAATCTCTGCGCACCGCATCTTCTTCGGGTGTTCCCCACTTGTTATCGCGCAGGACGAGATCTGTACTCTCTATATCGCCCGAGCGGAAAGTGGCCACTTCAATGATTTTTTTTCCAAAACGGATATGTGCCAGACGGAAACGCTTTCCGATGAGGATGCAGTTTCTAAAAACTTTTTTAATTTGCTCGGGCTCTGCCGACGTGGAAATATCAAAATCTTTCGGGTGTTTGCCTAAAAGAAGATCGCGCACGCTGCCTCCAACAAGATAGGCAGAAAAACCGGCTTTGCGCAGTTTTTCCATCACATACAAGGCGTCAGGGTCGATCTCTTCCAGAGAGAGACGGTGTTCTTCTTGGGGGTAGGTTTTTTGTTCCATGAAAACGTGCTTAAAAATTAGATCCTGAAGGGGTAAAAGTCAAGTCCAGGAATTAGGTTATATTAAAAAGTAAACATGATAGGCAGGATGCAGGATAAAAAAATCTATCATGTGTATCATGCCTATCCTATTCATCATGTCTCTTCTTCTTTGCAAAACAGAAGAATTTTTACACCACAGAGACAAGAACCACAGAGAAATAAAAATGATATAAGGATGGAATGATATGAAGGATAAATGAAAAAATATCCATCATTTCATCATTATATATCGTTCTTATCTTTCTTTCTCTGTGGTTCTTGTCTCTGTGGTTTTCTCTTCAATAAAGTGAGACCATTGCATAAGTCAACGGTCTAAGAAAAAAAATAACAGGATGGCAGGATGGGCATGATACACAGGATAAAAAAATCTATCGTGCCTATCCTATCATCATGTCAAAGGTTACCCAGCGCACTCCCTAGGAATTCCTGTTTCCAGTGGTAATGGTCGAGAAGTCCTGATGAGTCTCGGCCTAGAATTGAGTAAGCGATAAAAAGAGCTTCGACGGAAGCAAGCCCTTTTGAGGGGTCAACGCAGTCCTCTTGTCTGCGAGGGTAGGCGGTTACGTACCCTTCAGGTATGCGCCTTTTCACCAGGCCCTGCGGAACGCTTTTTGCCATTTTCTCGGCGTAGCGCCAGGTGCCATCGAGGAGAAAAATTCCCAAATCCTTGTCTTTTTCTGTGAGGGCGTCCCCTTCCAGAGTTAATAGGAAATACCCCTGCATCTCGGGGAGAGCATCCTGCGGGTAAGTGAAAAATTGCATATCACTGCGCTCTTCCAAGCCACGCAAACTGCATTTTTTCACATTCTCACGGCGATGGCGCAAAATAATCGTTGGAGGAAAACTAAATATTTTCATATAGCAAAAGATGGTATGCTTAAAAGATTAACAGAAGCACTTTTATTTTGCTTGGTTGCAGTTTCTGCACATGCAGATTTTGATAATAAAAATCTTCTTCTTCCTACGGCTCCGATTGAACGCACCTCATTAAAACAGAAAAAATCTCCCCTGTGGATGGAGAATTATACCGATGCGCTTGCCCAGGCTCAACAAAGCGGAAAATCTCTACTTCTGGCGTTTATGGGTGCGGGCTGGTGTCCCTGGTCGGAAAAATTTGAAAGAGAAATTTTAAATGAAGGGGAATTTTTAGAGACGCTGAAAGACGAAGTTTATTTCGTCTGGATTGCCTGTCCTCAAGAGCCAGGACGGACAGACCCACAAACTCAAGCTCTCAAAACCCAATATGGCATTGAAGAATACCCAACGCTTCTTCTGGTAAAGCCCAGTGAAGAAGAGATGTTCCGCGTGGGATACCTTCCCCTTTCTCCCAAAGATTTTGCCTACCGTTTAGATCGGATGTTGCAAGATTATAGAGAAATTTGGGGCACACTCGAGAGCAAAGAAGCGACAGTTTTGGCTTTTGAACAACTACAAGACCTTTATCTTAAAGCCCGAGACCTCAAAACAGAAAAATTCCAAGAAGCGATCATGGCCATGGGTCTTGAAAAAGATAAAGGGACCTATTTTCTTCTCGAAAAATATAAAGATCTAACAGCTTTAGGAAAGAAAAAAGAAGCTGAGCCTGTCCGTGAGAAAATTGTAGGACGCGATCCAAAAAATCTGAAAGGAGCGCAGCGCGCCCTGGCGATTTTGGATTTCCAGAGAAGAGCAGCGAGCTTCAAGAAAAAAGACAATCTAAAATCTGTTCTGAAACCCCTTCTTGAATACCTGCGTGCATTTGGAGAAAAAGACAAAGAAAACCGCTGGAAAATCGAAATGATGGTCGTTCAATACCTTTTCACAAAAAACGCCATCGAAGAAGCGCTTGCATTTGCACAAGACTCGCTGAAAACAGCACCTGATGCTTCCAAAGCCCAAATTGCAGAGACCATCAATTATCTCAAGACGTATAAGAAATGACGCAAGGAATCCTGCTAGGTGCAGACGCGACCCAAGAGTGGCTGCTCCCTTGGTGGTGGGAAAATTTCTCTAGAGAAAATTCTCTTCCCATTGCCGTTGTCGATTTTGGGATGACAGAAGAAAAAAAGAAATGGGTACAAGAGCGTGCA